>NZ_JAAGPN010000338.1:0-7215 GCF_017104805.1 Paraburkholderia sp. Ac-20347
GATCCCCGGCGGCACGGGCGCGCCCGTGAAGATGCGCGCCGCCGTGCCCGCCGCGAGCGGCTGCGGCGCGTGACCGGCCGGAATGCGCTGCGAGACCGGCAAGCGGCGGCTGCCTTGATGCAGGTCGGCCGCGCGCACGGCGTAGCCGTCCATCGCGCTCGTGTTCATCGGCGGCACGTCGAGCGGCGACACCACCTCGACCGCCAGCACGCGGTTGAGCGCGTCGAAGGTCGAGAGCGTTTCGGTTTGCGTGAGCGGCTGCGCGGCGGCGAGCAAGGTCGCGAGCGCGTCGGCGGTCGAGATCATCGGCGGGCGCGGGGCGCCTGTAGCGGCGTTCGTAGCGGCGCTGGTGCCTGAATTCGGGGCTTGGGGCGTGGACATGGGCGGGATGTTGGGGCGTACGGGACGAGGCGCGATCCGCGGTGCTTGCTGAGCGCTCCGCGCGACGCCTTCGGCAGTGGGTCTGCCGTTATTGTAGCGGCGGGCAGGCGGCATTGCGCCGCGTGCCCTTATGCCGTGAATTCGCCGTGTCCGTTGAGGACTGCGCGCCGCGAGCGGCTCGCGCCCGCGGCGGGTACGGCGGCAGAACCGATCAGTCCTGCGTGTGCGCGGTGATGTAGTCCTTCACCTGCTTCGCGTCGGCGGCCACCACTTCGAAACGCTGCGGCAGCGCCTCCAGGCCTTCGAACGCCGCCGGACGCTCGGCTTCGCGATCGAGCGCTTCGCGGATCGTCTCGCCGAACTTCACCGGCTGCGCCGTTTCCAGCACGATCATCGGCACGCCCGGTTGCAGGTGCTCGCGCGCGACCTTCACGCCGTCGGCCGTATGCGTGTCGATCATCGTCTTGTAGCGCGTAAAGACGTCGCGGATCGTCGCGATACGGTCGTCGTGGCTGCTGCGGCCCGACACGAAGCCGAACTGCTGCACGCGCACGAAGTCGCCGCTCGCCGCGAGATCGAAACCGCCCTTTTCCTCGACGTCGCGGAACAGCTGCGCGACGCGCGCCGGATCGCGGCCCAGCAGGTCATAGACGAAGCGCTCGAAGTTCGAGGCCTTCGAGATGTCCATGCTCGGGCTGGTCGTGTGATACGTCTCGGCCGAGGCGCGCACGCGATAGACGCCGGTGCGGAAGAACTCGTCGAGCACGTCGTTCTCGTTCGTGGCGACCACGAGCTTTTCGATCGGCAGGCCCATCATGCGCGCGATGTGACCCGCGCAGACGTTGCCGAAGTTGCCCGAGGGCACCGTGAACGACACGCGCTCGTCGTTGCTCTTCGTGGCGGCGAAATAACCCGCGAAGTAGTAGACGACCTGCGCCACGACGCGCGCCCAGTTGATCGAGTTGACCGTGCCGATCTTGTGCGCGGCCTTGTACGCGTGATCGTTCGAGACCGCCTTGACGATGTCCTGGCAGTCGTCGAACACGCCTTCCACCGCGAGGTTGAAGATGTTCGGATCCTGCAGGCTGAACATCTGCGCGGTCTGGAACGCGCTCATCTTCTTGTGCGGCGAGAGCATGAACACGCGCACGCCCCTCTTGCCGCGCATCGCGTATTCCGCCGCGCTGCCGGTGTCGCCCGAGGTCGCCCCCAGAATGTTCAGTTGCTGGCCCGCTTTGGCGAGCGCGTACTCGAACAGATTGCCGAGCAGCTGCATCGCCATGTCCTTGAACGCGAGCGTCGGACCGTTCGAGAGTTCGAGCAGCGAGAGCTTCGTGCCGTTTTCCTCGCCGAGCGTGGTGAGCGGCGTGATCTTGCTCGCGTCCTCGCCGTGGCGCACGTTGCAGTACGTCGCGGCCGTGTAGGTGCGGCGCGTGAGCTCGCGCAGGTCGTCGGCGGGAATGTCGTCGCTGAACTTCGAGAGGATCTCGAACGCGAGGTCCGCGTACGAGAGACCGCGCCAGCGCGCGAGTTCTTCCTTGCCGATCTGCGGATACTGCGCCGGCAGATAGAGGCCGCCGTCGCGCGCGAGGCCGCCCAGCAGGATGTCCGAGAACGAATGCTGCTCGCCGGCGCCCGCGCCGCGCGTGGATACGTAATTCATTGCTGGTCCTTGCCTTACCTTAGTTCAGTCCTTCCATGCGCAGCTTCGTCACCGACGACTTCACGGTCGCCAGTTTCTCGATCTGCGCGATCGCCGCGTTGACGTTCTTTTCGAGCGTCTCGTGCGTGATCAGGATGATGTCGGTCTCCGCCTTGCCCTGCGCGTCCACTTCTTCCGACTCCTTCTGCAGCAGCGCGTCGATCGAAATGCCGCTGTCGGCCAGGATGCGCGTGATGTCGGCCATCACGCCGGTCTGGTCGGCCACGCGCAGGCGCAGGTAGTAGCCGCTCGTGACTTCCTCGATCGGCAGGATCGGCGTGTTCGAGAGGCTGTCCGGCTGAAACGCCAGATGCGGCACGCGATGCTCGGGATCGGCCGTATGCAGGCGCGTCACGTCCACGAGATCGGCCACGACCGCCGAGGCCGTCGGCTCCGCGCCCGCGCCCTTGCCGTAGTACAGCGTGGTGCCCACGGCGTCGCCGTGCACGACCACCGCGTTCATCGGGCCTTCCACGTTCGCGAGCAGGCGCTTCGCCGGGATCAGCGTCGGGTGCGTGCGCAGCTCGATGCCCTTCTCCGTGCGGCGCGCGATGCCCAGCAGCTTGATGCGATAGCCGAGTTCTTCCGCGTACTTGATGTCGATGGCGTCGAGCTTGCTGATGCCTTCCACGTAAGCCTTGTCGAACTGCACCGGCACGCCGAACGCGATCGCGCTCATGATCGTGGCCTTGTGCGCGGCGTCCACGCCTTCGATATCGAAGGTCGGGTCGGCTTCCGCGTAGCCCAGTTCCTGCGCGCCCTTCAGTGCGGTCGCGAAGTCGAGGCCGCGCTCGCGCATTTCCGAGAGGATGTAGTTCGTCGTGCCGTTGATGATGCCGGCGATGTACTGGATGCGGTTGGCCGTCAGACCTTCACGCAGCGCCTTGATGATGGGGATGCCGCCCGCCACCGCCGCTTCGAACGCGACCATCACGCCCTTGGCGCGCGCGGCCTGGAAAATTTCCGTGCCGTGCACCGCCAGCAGCGCCTTGTTGGCCGTGACCACGTGCTTGCCGTTGGCGATCGCGCGCAGCACGAGGTCCTTGGCGAGCGCGGTGCCGCCGATCATTTCGGCGATGATCGAAATCGACGGATCGTCGACGACGGCGTTGAAGTCGGTCGTCAGGTCGACGCTGCCGGCTTCGCTGCCGAGCGCCGTGGTGGCCTTGGCCGGATTGCGCACGGCAATGCGCGCGATCTCGATGCCGCGGCCCGCGCGGCGTTTGATTTCTTCCTGGTTGCGGCGCAGTACCGTGAAGGTGCCGCTGCCCACCGTGCCGAAGCCCAAGAGACCTACTTTGATCGGTTCCATGCAGCGTGTGTTCGTCTAAGTGTGTGAAAAGGAAATGCGTTTGCGTGGCGTTTTTCGTGGCGTCTGCGTGACGGGTTGCCGTCGCTCAGGTGCCGTGACGCTGGCGATAGCCGTCGAGGAAGCGCGCGATCCGGTTGATCGAATCGGTCAGGTCGTCGACGTTCGGCAGGAACACCACGCGGAAGTGATCCGGCTGCTTCCAGTTGAAGCCCGTCCCCTGCACGAGCAGCACGCGCTCCTGCAGCAGCAGATCGAGGATGAACTGCTGGTCGTCCTGGATCGGATAAAGCTTCGGGTCCAGACGCGGGAACATGTACAGCGCCGCTTCCGGCTTCACGCAGCTCACGCCCGGAATGGCCGTGAGCATGTTGTACGCGAGTTCGCGCTGGCGATACAGGCGGCCGCCTGGCTGGATCAGCTCGTTGATGCTCTGGTAGCCGCCGAGCGCCGTCTGGATGGCGTACTGGCCCGGCACGTTCGCGCACAGACGCATCGACGCGAGAATGCCGAGGCCTTCCGTGTAGTCCTTCGAGCGGCGGCGGTTTTCGCCCGTCATGCCCGAGAGGAACATCCAGCCCGCGCGGTAGCCGCACGCGCGGTAGCTCTTCGAGAGACTGTTGAGCGTGACCGTGATGACGTCTTCCGACAGCGAGCCGAGCGCCGTGTGCGTCTTGCCGTCGTAGATGATCTTGTCGTAGACCTCGTCGGCGAAAATGATCAGGCCGTGCTCGCGCGCGATCGCCACGAGGCCTTGCAGCAGTTCGTCCGAATACAGCGCGCCCGTCGGGTTGTTCGGATTGATGACGACGAGCGCGCGCGTGTTCGGCGTGATCTTCGCGCGGATGTCGTCGAGATCGGGCATCCACGCGTTCGATTCGTCGCAGATGTAGTGAATGGGCGTGCCGCCCGACAGGCTCACCGCCGCCGTCCAGAGCGGATAGTCGGGCGCGGGCAGCAGCACTTCGTCGCCGTCGTTCAGCAGCGCCTGCATGGCCATCACGATCAGCTCGGACGCGCCGTTGCCGATGTAGATGTCGTCGAGCTCGACGCCCTTGACGCCCTTTTGCTGCGCGTAATGCATGATTGCCTTGCGCGCGGCGAACACGCCCTTCGAGTCCGAATAGCCCGAGGAGCCCGGCAGGTTCAGGATCATGTCCTGAATGACCTCGTCCGGCGCGTCGAAGCCGAACGGCGCCAGATTGCCGATGTTCAGCTTGATGATGCGATGGCCTTCTTCTTCGAGGCGCTTGGCATGCTCGAGCACCGGCCCGCGGATGTCGTAGCAAACGTTCTGCAGCTTGTTGGATTTGAGAATCGGTTTCACGGCGGGCTTTCGGTCTGGGAAACGGTCTTAAGGGGCCAAAAAGGCGGGTCGGGCAATGGCCGGGCGCGGCCAACCGGGTCACTATACAGAGCGGGCCGAACGGCGCACGGGCCGCGAGCCTGTCGAGGCAAGGGGCGAGCGTGGCTGCGGCACGGGCCAACTCCGGCTAACCACGGGAAACTGCGGACATCTTCGGGCAACGTGCCAGTTGCAGCTTGTGACTGCGTTCGCCGGCTGGGTGTGTCCGCTGGGTGTATCCAGACAGGATGTCGCAGGCGGATGGCGCGGATGTGGCGCACGGACTGACGGGCTCGAAGCGGTTCAGGCCGGACCCCGCTGGGGCGACGGCGCGCCGCGGCGGCTAAAAAGCTATAATTTAGCGGATTTTGACCGACTTCCGCAATGCGCAAAGCGCCGTCACGGGCCGTGCCAGGCCACGGGCAGCGGCAGCGTGCGGCGTCCCACGTCCGCGCCGTGCCTGCACCGGCGTGCGCTGTCCGTACTGAGACCTTCGCTGAGACCTTCGCGAGACCTTCCGGAATTCCGTTTTGAAACTACACCAGGACTCCAGCGGCGCCCTGAACACCGTCACCGGTTATGGCGCCGATTACGTCGAGATCAATCTCGAGCGTCATAACGGCAGCATCCTCGTCATGCCCGACTCGCCGGTCCAGCCCTGGCCGGTCAATGCGTTCGACTCGCTCACTCCCGAACTTTTCGCGATGCTGCTGCCGCTCAAGCCCGAAGTCGTCGTGTTCGGCAGCGGCGAACGCCTGCGTTTTCCGCATCCGCGCCTGACCGCGCCGCTGTCGGCCCAGCGCATCGGCGTGGAGGCGATGGATTTCAAGGCCGCCTGCCGCACCTACAACATCCTGATGGCCGAAGGCCGCCGCGTGGCGCTCGCGCTGCTGATCGAAGCCTGACTGACGCCTGGTCGGAACCTGATCGCAACCTGATTGAAGTCCGATCGAGCCCCGGTTCGGCCGCCCGATCGCGCGGCTTTGCGTTCGCCCCTTAAGCTTGCCTTCAGGTACGCTCCCCGTGCCGTAGTACACTTGCGCGCCGCGCGGGCCTGGCGCGTATCCACGCCGCCGCCCGACCGACTGCAACGTTGACAAAAACAGGCTGGAATCCATGAACGATACGCCCTCGCGGCTGCCGCTCAACCGCAGCGCGATCCTGCTTCTGATCGTCGCTCTCGCCGTCATCTGGTTCTTGCCGCTGGGCTGGCGCCATCTGCTGCCGAGCGACGAAGGCCGCTATGCCGAAATGGCGCGCGAAATGCTCGCGACCGGCGACTGGATCACGCCGCGCTACAACGGCTACAAGTATTTCGAGAAGCCGCCGCTGCAAACCTGGATGAACGCGCTGACGTTCGCCTGGTTCGGCATCGGCGAATGGCAGGCGCGCCTCTACACGGCGCTGACCGGCTTCGCCGGCGTGCTGCTGGTCGGCTTCACCGGCGCGCGCGTGTTCAACGCCGCCACCGGCTTCTTCGCCGCCGTCGTGCTCGCCTGCGCGCCGTACTGGAACCTGATGGGCCACTTCAACACGCTCGACATGGCCCTGTCGTTCTGGATGGAGCTCACGCTCTGCGCGCTGCTGCTCGCCCAGCGCCCGAACCTGCCGCGCAACACCGCGCGCCTGTGGATGTGGGTCTGCTGGGGCTCGATGGCGCTCGCCGTGCTCTCGAAGGGCCTCGTCGGCCTGATCCTGCCGGGCGCCGTGCTGGTGCTCTACACGCTGGTCGCGCGCGACTGGGCGCTCTGGAAGCGTCTCTACCTCGTGAGCGGCCTGATCGTGTTCTTCGCGATCGTGTCGCCGTGGTTCGTGCTGGTGCAGGAGCGCAATCCCGAGTTCTTCAACTTCTTCTTCATCGTCCAGCAGTTCCAGCGCTATCTGACGCCCGCGCAGAACCGCCCCGGCCCGTTCTATTACTTCGTGCCGGTGATGCTGGTCGGCTTCCTGCCGTGGCTCTCCGTGAGCGTGCAGAGCGTGCGCCACGCGCTGCGCACGCCGCGCCAGCCGAACGGCTTCGCGCCGGTCACGCTGATGCTGGTCTGGAGCGCCTTCATTTTCCTGTTCTTCAGCGCGTCGCATTCGAAGCTGATTTCGTACACGCTGCCGATCGCGCCGCCGCTCGCGCTCGTCATCGGCCTCTATCTGCCGCTGATGACGAAAAAACAGTGGAATCGCCATCTGATCGGCTATGCACTGCTGGCCGTCGCGCTGATGGCCGGCTCGTTCGCGCTCACGCGCCTCGGCGATTCGCGCAACCCCAACGCGCTCTACCGTGAATACCAGGTCTGGGTGTTCGCCGCCGCCGCGGCCGCTTTCATCGCGACCATGATCGGCCTGCGCCTCGCTCGCGCGAAGAACACGCCCGAGACCGGCGCGCGTGCGCCCGCCGTGGCGCTCGGCACCGCGTGGCTGCTGCTCGCGACCATCGCCGGCACGGGCCACGACGTGTTCGGCACGCTCAGTTCCGGCGCGCCG
>NZ_JAAGPN010000339.1:0-7177 GCF_017104805.1 Paraburkholderia sp. Ac-20347
CGCGCGCGAACAGCTCGCGCGTGACGCCGCGCGTGTTCGGCTGCGCGGCTTCCATACGGCAGCGCGACGTTTCCGCGCCGAGCGTGAATTCGGCTTCGCGCAGCGCGCCGGCTTCGCGCACCTTCGCGCCGAGATCGAACAGATCGCTCGTCACGCCGCGCGCGGGCTGCGCGGGCGCGCTGCGCAGACGGCGGGTGAGCTCGACCCAGGCGTCGAAGTCGGCGTTGCGCGCGGCGTCGTGCAGCGCGGCCATGTCGCGCGCCTTCACGCGCGTGGGCTGCGCGAGACGCACGAAATACGGCGCTTCCAGTTCCACGCCGAATGCGACGGCGTAGGTTTTGGCGGCTTTTCCATCGCCCGCGCCCGCGTTGTTCGCCGCCTTCGCGCCGGAGCGCTCCGCGCGGTCCACGACCACGGTGCCCTGCGACGGCGACGGCGCCTTGCCCGTGCTCACGCTGCGCAGACGCTCGGGCTGCACGCGCAGGCTGCTGCCGAGCGTGAGCTCGGTCGGCGACGCGCACACCAGCGCGTAATGATGATCGCGCGGCTTGCCCGACGGAAAGCGCAGACGGCTGGTGACGAACACATGCGGCGGCAGCGGGCGCACCTGGCCGCTCGCATCGACCCAGGCATTCCAGACCAGCGCGCCTTCGCGGCGCAGCTCGGTCATGCGCGGACGGCTGGCCGCCGCCGAAAACAGCGCGAGCAGCGAACCGGTGCGCAGCGCCGCAACCTGCGCGCTGTTGCCGAGCGGCTGATTGATGCCCCACAGGAACCGGCCACCGCCCAGCCTGCGCTCCCACTCCTTGCGCAGAACGATCGTCGGGAGATCTTCTCCCGTCTCCGATCCGATCCTGGACCAGCAAAACGTGGGGGGTAGGTGATTCAGCGCCATCGACATCCTCGGAAATGCAGCCAGCCCGCCAGTTTCGGCGAGCAATTCAATAAGCGTTACTGTATAGGTATAATGCATGACATGGAAGCCCCAGACACTCATTTTCCCGTGCAGGAATTGCTGCGCCGGCTGACGGCGGACAGCCGCTCATCCAGCGAGATAGCAAGGCTTTCCGGCGTCAGCCAGCCTACCGTTTCGCGGCTTCGTGCCTCGAACGGGCGCAGGCTGCGCCGTAGCGCGTCATTCAATAAGCTATGCAGTTTCTATGGTGTGAAGGCGGCCGCGCGTCAGGCGGGTGCCTATAACGATCTGCTGCGCAACGCAATCGTCGAGGCGTGGGACGGCTCGGAAGAGCACGGCCGCGCCCTGCTGGTCGTGATCAACGGCTTGAAGGAACTGCGGGATCGGCCCGGATGAGCGCGTCGGGCGCTTGAGGTAACCGGATTTGGGAGACGTCACCTGTCGATGGTCCCCTTCGGCGCCAAAATCTGACGGAAAGTACGGTTTTTTCGGGGTCAACAGGGCTTCGGAGGCCTTGTGGCGTCTGGGATGCGCGTCGCAGGGCGTATTTCGGCGCGAAAAGTCCCATAAGCGGTAACCTTTGTGCCAAAGCACGTTACCGGGAAACGCGATATGCGCGCCTCGCGTGCCCTGTCTCGTGCTGTCTCGTAACGTTTCGTCGGGTTTGCTCGCCCGACCCGCCAAACGGTGCCATGAACACGATCGCCCCACCCAAGCCCCATGCCTCGCTGCGCGGGCAGTGCCTGTGCGGCGCGGTGCGCTACCGCGTGTACGACGCATTCGGCTACGCCTTCAATTGCCACTGCTCGCAGTGCCGACGCGCGACCGGCGCGGCGTTCAAGCCGTTTGCGGGCATCGAGCGCGCGCAACTGCGTCTGGAAGCCGATCAGGCCGACGTGCTCATCTACGGCGATCCACAGGCCGCGCACGACATCCGTTGCCGCCGGTGCGGCTCGCTGCTCTATTCAGTGGTGCGCGAGGGCGCATACGTCCACGTGACGATGGGCACGCTCGTCGACGCACCGACGATCCGGCCGCAAGGTCACCTGTTCGTCGGCTCGAAGGCACCGTGGCACGACATCACCGACACGTTGCCGCAGTACGACGCCTTTCCGCCGTAACAGGCGGTCGCAAATCGCGTCAAGACGCGCGTGACCGGCCGTCAACGGTAATGAGCACAGCACGTTCTATATAGTATGGGTTGCGAGCGCCGCGACCGGTTTAACGGGGAACGATTGCGGCGGCAGGCGATTGTGATACGACGTGCAACTATCCGTTTCGTTCATCGATAGAAAAACGGAGAACCGGGAACCCGGATACCTGTCTAATTCACACGCGCAGAGAAACGTCAAACAGGAAAATCAACGTAGACAAGCGATGCGGCAACGAAGTCTCCCACGCGGCTTTCATCCATTTCGAATGCGCTTCGACCCTGAAAGGGCGGTGCGGACTATGGCGCGGTGCGCCAACACCACGTTCGGGTTGCTTCGCATGGCGTAACGCACTACCATACGCGATCTTTCTGCATTGCACGAAAATCCAGGACGCCACGCCGTCGTGTGTTGGCGCTCGCTCGGCGGGACCTCGCGCCCCCGCCCATTCCCCTGCAATTTCGTCATCGCCAGGACGCAACGCCGCTGGCGCGTGACCCTTTTTGCCCTCGTGGGGCAATTCCTTTCGAGGAGAATGTATTGACAAGCCATGACCGGGAAGACGCGCCCACGTCTACCCGCACCGCCCGCCGCGGTTCCAAGGACAAGACCGGCGATGCGACTCCGTTGGACGGCGCCTCGCAACTCGAAAAGCGCCAGCATCAGATGCGCGCGCTGATCAAGCTCGGTCGCGAGCGCGGCTATCTGACGCACGCAGACATCAACGACCACCTGCCCGACAACTTCGCGCAGACGGCCGCGCTGGAAACCATCGTCGCGACGTTTAACGACATGGGCGTGCAGGTCTACGAGCAGGCGCCGGACGCCGACACGCTGCTGCTGAACGAAGATTCGCGCGCCGACCGCCAGGCCGACGACGAAGCCGACGAAGAAGTCGAAGTCGCGCTCTCGACGGTCGACTCGGAATTCGGCCGCACGACCGACCCCGTGCGCATGTACATGCGCGAAATGGGTTCGAGCGAGCTGCTCACGCGTGCCGGTGAAATCGAAGTCGCCAAGCGCATCGAAGACGGCCTCCAGGAAATGATCCAGGCGATCGCGGCTTGCCCGTCGATCGTCGCGACCATTCTGGCGGACGCCGATCGCGTCGCGGCCGACGAAATGCGCATCGACGAGCTCGTCGACGGCATCGGCAGCGACGAAGCCGCTGCGGAACCGGCGCCCGCCGCCGAAGCCGAGGCGAGCGAAGAAGTCGAAGCCCAGGCCGACGACGACGAATCGGACGACTCGGACAGCGAAGAAGACGCGGAAGCCGATAACGCCAAGGCGAACGAAGCCCTGCTCGCGCAGCTCAAGGCGGACAGCCTGGCGATCTTCGCACGCGTGCGCACGCTGTTCGACGCCATGACCTGCACCGGCGACGCCAACGCACGCGCGACGGCCGCCGAAATGCAGATCTGCGCCGACATCCAGAGCGAACTCGCACCGATCCGCTTCACGGCTCGCACGATCGACCGCCTGTGCACGTTGCTGCACGAGCAGGTCGCGGCGATCCGCGCGATCGAGCGTAACGTGCTGGCGATCGTCGTCGACCGTTGCGGCATGCCGCGTGAGACGTTCATCGAACAGTTCCCGGGCAAGGAAACCGACCTCGAATGGGGCGTGCGCGCAGCCGCCGCCTCGACGAAGTACGGTCCCGCGCTCGAGCGCAGCCTGCCGGCCGTTCAGGCCGAACAGCGCAAGCTCGCCGAAATCGAAGCCGCGGCCTCGCTGTCGCTGCAGCAGATCAAGGCGATCAACCGTCGCATGACGGCCGCTGAAGCGAAGATGCGCCAGGCGAAGGGCGAGATGGTCAAGGCCAACCTGCGTCTCGTGATCTCGATCGCGAAGAAGTACGTGAACCGTGGCATGCAGTTCCTCGACCTGATCCAGGAAGGCAACATCGGCCTGATGAAGGCGGTGGACAAGTTCGAATATCGCCGCGGCTGGAAGTTCTCGACGTACGCCACGTGGTGGGTGCGTCAGGCCGTGACGCGTGCGCTCGCCGACCAGGCGCGTACGATCCGCGTGCCGGTGCACATGATCGAAACGATCAACAAGCTGAACCGCATCTCGCGTGAGATCCTGCAGCAGACCGGCATGGAAGCGCATCCGGCCGACCTCGCCGCACGCATGGGCATGACCGAAGAGAAGGTGCGCGGCATCCTCAAGATCGCCAAGCAGCCGGTTTCGCTCGAAAGCCCGGTGGGCGACGACGGCGACGCCACGCTCGGCGACATGATCGAGGACGCCGGTTCGGCATCGCCGGCCGACGCCGCGATCCACGCAAACATGCGCGCTGCGATCGACGAGGCGCTCAAGGCGCTCTCGCCGCGCGAAGCGAAGGTGCTGCGCATGCGCTACGGCATCGACACGACCTCGGACCACACGCTCGAGGAAGTGGGCAAGCAGTTCGACGTCACGCGCGAGCGTATCCGCCAGATCGAAAGCAAGGCGATGCGCAAGCTGATGCACCCGAGCCGCGCCGACAAGCTGCGTCCGTTCCTGGAGCGCTAAGCGCTTTTCCGCCGCGCGGCAGTTGAGCGCGCCGGAATGAAAAAGGCCCGTCACTTCGGTGACGGGCCTTTTTATTTGCGGCTGCGTTATTGCCGCTTTATCGCCGCTTGATCACGGCGTCCGGCTTCAGTCCGTGCCGAACTTCGGCGAATGCGGACCGTAGAGCAGGCCCGTCGGCGGACCGGCGTGCAGCAGACGATAGCTCGTCACGCCCGCGATGTCGTGGCTCTTGTCGGTCAGCGAATTCGCGACCTGCTTGATGGCCGCCATCACCAGCATGCCGATCAGACCGCCGCCGCTGTTGTTGTTGCCTTCGTTGCTGTTCGCGCTGGCGCTGCCTTGCCAGAGCACGTCGCCGCTCTTCAGATCGACGAGTTTCGCGGATGCCGTGACGACCGTCGCGCTGTCGAGCACGCGGTACTTCGTGCCGTATTGCGTGATCGTCGCGTACACGGCCGCGTCGGCGCCAAAGATCTCGCGCAGCTTCGCGGGCGAGGTCTTCTGGATGTCGTCCGCGGTCGTGAGGCCGTTCTGCTTGAACGTCTCTTCCATGACCGCGACGGGGATCACGTAGTAACCGGCTTCGGCGAGCGGAAACGTCATCTGCGAAAGCATGCTGTCCGACGCGCCCACGTCGGTCGTCGAGTTATCGGGCGGCAGCACGAGAATCGTGCGCGGACGCGCGTTCTTGAACGCCGTGTAATCCGCGTGCTTGACGGGCTGCGCGCAGGCGGACAGCAGGGCGAGCACGGAGACCGCGAGCCAGAGCTTGAGGGAAAGGATTCGGGACATGTCGGTGCGCTCGCTCATTGTTGCTTCGGTTTCTTCATCAGGAAGTCCATGTAGGTCGTCGACTCGGGAAAGAGATTTTTCTCGGCGTCGAATTCCTGCATGGCCT
This sequence comes from Paraburkholderia sp. Ac-20347, assembly GCF_017104805.1. Classification (NCBI taxonomy): domain Bacteria; kingdom Pseudomonadati; phylum Pseudomonadota; class Betaproteobacteria; order Burkholderiales; family Burkholderiaceae; genus Paraburkholderia; species Paraburkholderia sp. Ac-20347. The sequence goes on from NZ_JAAGPN010000339.1 coordinate 5,483, forward strand.
GGGTGTCGTTGCCGACGTTCGCGTACAGCATGCCCAGTTGCGCGTGGAAGCCCGGCGGCGTCTTGTTGCCCTTCGCGCGGATTTCCTGCAGCGACTTCTCGAGCGCGTCGATCTGTTCCTGCGGCGACTTCTGGCCTTTCAGGTAGTCGTAGACGCCCGGCTGATAACCGGTCCATTGGTAGAGCGGCGGCGTGGCGGGCGCGCAGCCCGCGAGCAGCAGCGTCGCTGCCGTGACAGGCAGACACAATCCCCGAAGCGTGCCGATGTATTTCATGGTTAAAACCCCGTATGCGTAGTTGTTTTGATCGGTGGCGCGGATAGTCAGTGCGCGGTGCGCAGCGCGCCCGCGTCGACCTGATCGGCCAGGTGATTGACCGCTTCCTGGATCGCCAGCTCGAGCACCTTGCCGTTGAGCGTCGAGTCGTAGCTCGCGGTGCCGCCAAAGCCGATGATTTCGCGATTCGACAGGCTGTATTCACCCGCGCCTTGCGACGAGGCGACGACTTCCGACGTCGTGGTATCGACGACGTTGATGCTCACCTTCGCGTACGCGATCTGGTTCTTGCCGCTGCCGAGAATGCCGAACAACTGGTGGTCGCCGACTTCCTTGCGGCCGAACTCGGTGACGTCGCCCGTGATGACGTAGTTGGCGCCCTTGATCGCCTGGACTTGCTTCGCAAAGCCGGCTTCCTGGCGAATCTCGTCGAGGTTGTCGCGATCGAGCACGTTGAAGCGGCCGCTTTGCTGCAGCGACGTGATCAGAATGGTCTTCGCCTGGCCGCCGAGACGGTCGATGCCGTCGGAGAAAATGCCGCGCATATAGGCCGAGCGGTTATCGAATTTGCCGACAGCAATCTTCACCGGTTGGCCGACGGGCGGACGCTGCGCGCTCGCAACGGGAGGAACCGGCAAGGTACGCGACGACTCCGTCGCGCAGCCGCTCAGCGCCGCGATAGCAGCAGCGGCGAGCACCGCGCCGCAGGTCAGGGACAACTTCATGGAGACTCCTTGGGTAATAGAACAGAAGGAACTGAAACAACGACGCGCGTGCACAGGACGGCACGCGCGAATAAAGCGACAGGAGATTGGAGTGCGGCTGCGAGATGCGGCGCTGGATGAGGGGCTGGGCGGCAGCGGCGCGTGTGGACGCGCCGCATGGAGTGTCGCGGCGAAAATGAATGGCGCAGTACAGTGCTGCGCGCGTGGTCATTCCATCGGCGTTGCATGTTTCGCGCTTCCTGCACGCGAGCGCGTGCGCGGAAGCTCCCCGGATTCTTGTCGGTATAACGTGTTATTTTAAGTTCGTAGCAAAAAGCTACCCACGAATATATATCGACGGAATTTTGCGAAACTTCAACGAATAAGCAATTTGATGCTATTTAAATCATTTAATTCGCTGATTCTTAAAGCGATTTAATAGTGTTTTGAAGATCGAGCAATTGCGGTGGGGGAGTGTTGTGAATGTGGACGTTGAATGCAAAACGGCCGTCCCCTGGGACGGCCGTTTTTGTTTGCACTTTTATTCTGCTCTGACGACGCATTTTTGCGTGCGTAGTTTTTCAAGCAAGTAAACGCCAGAACCCCGGCTCTCTCTTGGAGAAGCCGGGGTTCTGGACGTACTGCATAAGAAGCCTGACGATTACCTACTTTCACACGGGCAATCCGCACTATCATCGGCGTAGAGTCGTTTCACGG
>NZ_JAAGPN010000340.1:0-7020 GCF_017104805.1 Paraburkholderia sp. Ac-20347
TCGGGCAGCGCGGGAAGCGCGGGCGGATGGCCCGGCAGCGATGCGCAGCCGCGCCTCGTCCAGCGCGTCGCGCAGTAGGGCGGCGCGACATCTTCCGGGGAGAGAACAATGAAAACGAACGCAAAAACCACGACCTTGGCGCAGCGATCCGCGCTCACGCAGGCCGACATGCTCAAGCGCATCGGCGGCCGATTCGGCTGGCGCTTCGCGCTCGCGCTCGCGCTGACGCTGCTCGCCGTCTCGCATCCGGCGCACGCGCAGGACGACGACGCAGTCGGCAACACGGGCGGCGTTGCGCCGCGCAACAGCGAGATCGGCCATGCCGCGCAGTCGTGGCTCGCGATCCAGCGCAGCAACAGCGCCGCGGCGCCCGCGCAGCCGATGCTCGGCGCGGAAGCGGGCTACGCGTACAAGCGCTATCTCAAGTCGTTCGATACGGAGATTCCGGCGACCTTCGGCTCGTCGGTGAAATCGGGCGGGACGGCGGGCGGCGGCCAGAGCGGCGGCGCGTCGGGCGGCGCTTACTGACATGGCGCGGCGCATCGAAGTGCGGCGCAGTCGGCGCGAGCGTGCGAGCGCGCGGCGGCAACGCGGCTCGATCGCGATGATCGCCGCTTTCGCGGTGTTCTTCGCGGTCGCGGCGCTCGGCGTGATCGACATCGCCAACGTCTATTTCCAGAAGCGCGCGCTGCAGAACGTCGCCGATTTCGCGGCGCTCGCCGCCGCGCAGCAGATGGACGACACCTGCACGCAGCCGAAGGCCGTCGCGATCGCGAACGCCAGCACCAACGGCTTCACGGCGCAGGGCACGTCGAGCACGCTGTCGGTCGTCTGCGGACGCTGGGATCAGACCGGCCAGCAGGCCAACGGCTCGGCGTACATGGGCTTTACGCCGAACGGCAGCACGCCGTATAACGGCGTGGCGGTGACGGTGACGCAGACCGTGCCGTTCTTCTTCCTCAACCTGCTGCCGCGTCAGATCACCGCGACCGCCACGGCGCAATCGACCATCATCGGTTCGTTCGCGGTGGCCACGACGCTCGCGCAGGTCAATCTGCTCAACGGCATGCTCAGTTCGCTGCTGGGCGGCACGGCCGTCAACCTGAGCGTGGCGTCGTGGAACGGCATCGCCAATGCGAACGTCAAGCTCGCCGATATCGCGGCCGCCGCGAACGTCGGCACGGTCAACGGCCTGCTCAGCGCGAACGCGACGGTCGCGAATATCGCCAGCGTGCTCGCGAGCGCCGTGCAGCAGGACGGCACGCTGACCGCGGACGTGGGCGCGGCCGTGGCCGGACTCACGGCGTTCGCGAGCGTGGCCACCACCTCGGCGACGAAGATCGCGATTGCCAGCGAGACCGGCGGCACCGCGCTGCTGTCGCTCGGCCTCGCGGACGCGCAGTCGGCCGCCAACGTCTCGGTCAACGCATTGCAGATGCTGATCGTGGCCGCCGAGATCGCGCAGGCGGGCAAGTCGCCGGTCGCCGTGCAGCTGAATCTGAACAGCCTGCCCGTGGTCAGCTCGATTCTGCCGACGCTGGCGTCGCTGAGCGTCAACGTGTTGTCGCCGCCGTCGATCGCCGTCGGTCAGGCGGGGCCGAATCCGGGCAATCCGCCGCCGCCGTGGCGCACCCAGGCGCACAACGCGCAGGTGGCCGTGGCGCTCAATCTCGGCTTCGGCGGCCAGTCGATCGCCGGCCTCGGCAGTCTGCTGACCTTGAACGTGCCGCTGTACGTGGAAGTCGCGCCCGCCACTGCGGGGCTCGCCTCCGCGCAGTGCTCGACCACGGCGGCCGCGAGCCGCTACGTCGTCGAAGTGAAAACCGGCATCGCGAATCTGTGCGTGGGCAATCCGCCGACGACCGCCGCCCAGCTTCAGTCGGGCCAGTGCAGCGGGCAGGCGGGCACGCTGCTCAATGTCGCCGGACTGATCAGCGTGACGGCCGGGCTTTCGATCGGGCTCAACTCGCCGCAGGTCTGGGACCTCACGTTCGACGGCACCGGCAAGCAGCTCACGAGCACCACGCCCAACACCAACCAGCTCGGCGGCTCGATCGGCAATGCGCTGAGCAGCCTGTCGACCCAGTTGAGCAACCCGAACAACCTGGCCGTGAATCTCCTCGGCATCAACCTCGGCCTCGGCGCCATCGCGAGCGCGATCACCGGTCTGCTTGCCACGCTGCTCAACCCGCTGCTGAACGCACTCGACACGGCGCTTATCGGGCCCTTGCTCCAGCTCCTCGGCGTGCAGGTTGGCGTGGCGAACGTCACCGGCTATCCGCTCATGTGCGGCGTCGCTTCACTCGTTCAATAAGAACCCACGATGAGAACCACCACCCCGATCGAGGAACTCGATCTGTATGTCTGGGAAGGCAAAGCCGATATCGTCGAGCGCGTCGCGCGCTGCATGGCGAGTCTCGATGTCGAAGTGATCCGCGCCGACGATACGGCGATCTCCGCGCAGCGCATCGCCGCGCGCCCGTCGATTGCCGTGGTCAGCGTGAGCGTGATCGACACCGGCGCGCTGATGCTGCGCGACTGGCAGGCCACGCACGGTCTGCCGGTGATCTGGGTCGGCGCCGCGCCGCGCGACAACGACCCGACGATGTATCCGAACGAGTATTCGCACGTGCTGCCGCTCGACTTCACCTGCGCCGAGCTGCGCGGCCTGATCTCGAAGCTGATGATCCAGATGCGCGCGCATTCGGCGCAGACGGCGGGCGCGGACGTGCTCGTCGCCGAATCGGAAACCATGCGTGCGCTGCTCAAGGAAGTCGAGACCTTCGCCGATTGCGACACCAGCGTGCTCGTGCACGGCGAGACCGGCGTGGGCAAGGAGCGCATCGCCGAACTGCTGCATCGCAAGCACAGCCGCTACGGCACGGGGCCGTTCGTCGCCGTGAACTGCGGCGCGATTCCGGACGGCCTGTTCGAATCGCTGTTCTTCGGTCACGCGAAGGGCTCGTTCACGGGCGCGGCCGTCGCGCACAAGGGTTACTTCGAGCAAGCCGACGGCGGCACGCTGTTTCTCGACGAAATCGGCGATCTGCCGCTGTATCAGCAGGTCAAGCTGCTGCGCGTGCTCGAAGACGGCTCGGTCACGCGCATCGGCTCGGCCACGCCGCTGAAGGTGGATTTCCGGCTCGTCGCGGCGACCAACCGGCAGTTGCCGCAACTCGTGAAGGACGGAACGTTTCGCGCCGATCTTTACTACCGGCTCGCGGTGATCGAGCTGATCGTGCCGTCGCTCGAAGATCGCGGCGCCGTCGACAAGATCGCGCTCTTCAAGGCCTTCGTCTCGACGGTGGTGGGCGAGGACCGGCTCGAATCGCTGCCCGAGCTGCCGTACTGGCTCGCCGATTCGGTGGCGGCGATGCGCTTCGCGGGCAATGTGCGCGAGCTGCGCAACCTGGCCGAACGGGTCGGCGTGACGGTGCGGCAGATGGGCGCGTGGGACGCCCAGCGCCTGCGTCGACTGCTGGCGGGTTCAGGCGGCGCGCAGCCGCAGGCCGTCGCCGAACCGGTCGCGCCGGTCGTCGATCGCAGCAAGTGGGACATGGCGGAGCGCAGCCGGCTGCTGTCCGCGCTCGACGCCAATGGTTGGCGCCGCAAGGACACGGCGCAGTATCTCGGCATCAGCCGCAAGGTGTTGTGGGAAAAGATTCGTAAGTACCAAATTTTCGACGAGGAACCCGCAACCGGTGAAAGTGAGTAATAATTGTGCCGATTTGTAAAACCTAAAAATAGAACTGTTCCAAACAGGTACTTCATGGACTACAAGTGGAGAGTTCGGCAGGTTGCGTTTGCCGCTCTGATGTTGATCGGGGGTTTCGAAACCGGTTGCGCCCAGCCCTTGCCGCAGACCGCGGCAGCGCCGGTCGCTGCGTCGCAGGACGATTCGGCTGTTGCCGTGCAGGCACAGCCCGCTGCGGCTGCACAGCCGTTGCCGGGCAGCCAGTCCACGGCGCTGACGCCGGATGAGGCCCAGCAGAACGCAGCCGGTAACGTCGCGGAACTGCAGCAATTGATTCGTGGCTCGGAACTCAATGAATTGCGCACGACCTACAACGGCACGTACGGCGCCAGCCTGCTGTTCAACGGCAAGGAAATGACGTACTACGTGGCCTTGTTCCAGAACAAGACGTTCTGGCGCGTGATCAAGACGAGCGACGAGCAGCGCGCGGAAGCGATTTATCGCGACTTCGCACAGAAGACGGTCCAGTTGTCGGACGTCGAGCTGCGCCGCACGCGTCTCGAAGCGCAGAAGGCGTTCACGGCACGCATGATCGCGCTGACGCAGGACCACGCGAACCGTCTGCAGGCCGACCTCACGGTCGCACGCCAGCAGCAGGCGATCGTCGCGGACCAGCAGAAGCAGACGCGCGACCAGGCGAACGCGCTGCAGGCCGAGAAGTCGCAGGCGCAGGATCAACTGCGTGAGGTGCAGCGTCAGGTTCGCGAGCTGCAGCGTCAGGTGGAAGGTGGTTTGCCGGCGCACTGATGCACGCGCCTGGAGCGCCTCTTAAGCGGGCGCTCCGGCAAACGTAAAACTGCCAGGACTCAAGGGCGGGCGCTTCGGGCGCACCGCCCTTTTGTCGTTGGCGCGCGTCAGTGCTTGCCGTGGTGGCGCGGGCTGTCGTGCTTTTTGGCCTTGTCGGCGGGCTCGCGCTCGGCGGGCGGGGGATCGATGGAAATCGGATCGCTGGCCGGGAAGGTCTCTTCGAGTGCTTCGTCGAGCGGATCCTGCGGGGCGGGCGGCGGGGAAGACGGCTTGGTGGCGGACATGGCGTGCTCCGGGGCGAGGAGGGTCGCTGTCAGCATAACGCAAAGGGCAAAACCCTGAGCGCAGGCGAGGTTCACTTCGCGCGGAGTTCGCGCCGCTTCTTCGCCCACAAAGCAAAACGCGCGCAGAGTGTGCGCGCGTTTTGTCGGGAGGGTGCTGAGATGGCTTAGCTGTTGCCGTTGCCTTCGCCGCCGTTACCGCCGTTGTTCACCGCGCCATAAAGGCGGCGGCGACGCGTGACGACGACCGGGGCGTCCTGACCGCCGCTGGCCGGACGATCCGACGGCGCGGCGGGCGCCGACCACGATTCGCGCGGCTCGCGAGGTTCACGGGGCTCCCGCGGCTCGCGGGATTCGCGCGGGCCGTGGCCGCCATGGCCGCCGTGACTACCGTGCGGACCGCGGCTCGTGTGCTCGCCGTGCGAAGGGCGCGGCGTGCGCGGCCCCGGACGCGTGCCGGTGTCGAGCTGGATGGTGGAGATGGCGCGTTTATAGATGCCTTGCAAGCCAACGGGCGTGCGCAGCATCACCAGGTACTGATCGAACGACTCGATGCATCCGGTCAGGCGGATGCCGTTGACCAGATAGATTTCAACGCGCTTGCGCTCTTTGCGCGCGGCGTTCATGAAGTCGTTTTGCGGGTGCGATTCTGCGGAAGGCATGGACGAATTTTAGCCGGGCGGCTCGATGCCGCAATTCATTGGAAACGTTTGCTTGCCGGGGATTCTACCCTGTGTCGGCGAAGCGCGCGTGCGGTTACCTACTTTACTGCAGAACTATACCGGGTCGCGGCCGGTGCCGCCGTTTGCCGGTCCCGCCATGAGCGGGGACAGGCCGTCTGCGCGGGCAAGCCGGGCACGATACACCAGCGTGCTCGTCCGGACTGTGACAGTACGACGCGCGCATGGTTCATCCGTTCAACAGCGTAGTGCATCGGGCGGCGGTTTGCGCATCTGAATACGTCTGAATGTGCGCCAATGTATCCGCATGTGCCCACCTGTACCCGATTACTGTCGAAATCCGCAATGATCCCGCCGCGTGAACGGGCACGACCGTCGCGCCGCGATGATCGTCAATTCTAGTGCCTGTTCATTTTTGCGCGCGACCCGGACGAAAACCGTGCGGCGACGCACGCGCGAGGAATAAGCGTTCGGGTCACAACGTTTACCGCGTATTGCAGCCATGCAGCCATGCAGCCATGCAGCCATGCAGCCATGCAGCGATCTGAGCCCGACGGCTCGTTCAGCAGGAGACGATCATGAAGCGGACCATCCAGCGCACCACCCAACACTTTCGCCGGTTCCTCGCCTGTTTTGCATGCGTGGCGCTGGCCGCCGTCTCGGGCGTGGGCCTCGCCGCGTGTGGCGACATGAACGCGAGCGGCGCGTCGGGCAGCTCGGGCACCAGCGGATCGTCGGGCGGCTACTGAGCGGCGCGCCGTGCTGCGCCGCCCGTCGGCGGAATTCGAAGCGCAGGTCGTGGCCCAGCTCGGGGCCATGCGCCGGTTTGCGCGCGCGCTCACCGGCGACGCCGCCTGGGCCGACGATCTCGTGCAGGACGCCGCCGAGCGCGCGCTCTCGAAAGCGGCGTCGTTCCGGCCCGAGAGCAATTTGCGTGCGTGGCTGCTGACGATCCTGCGCAATATTTATATCGACCAGTTGCGCGGCCGCCGCGAGATCGCCGTCGACGACGACAGCGCGCCGTGGCGCACGCTCGAAGCGCCGCGCGGCGAAGTCGACGGCCTCGTGCTTCGCGATCTGCAACGCGCGCTTTACGTGCTGCCCGCGGCGCAGCGCGAAGTGCTGCTGCTCGTCTGCGTCGAAGAACTGAGCTATCACGAGGCGGCCGCCGTGCTCGGCGTACCGGCGGGCACGGTGATGTCGCGGCTGTCGCGCGCGCGCGAGCATCTGCGCGCGCTGCTCGACGCCGATCCGGCGCAGGACCCCGCGCGGCGCACCACGCCGCTGCGGGTCGTGGGGACGATGCGATGAACGACGACGATCTCGAACGCGAGCGCGCCGGCGCGCAAACCGACGCCGACTCAGGCCTCGCGGGTCACGACCTGGCGGCGCTGGGTGCATTCGTCGACGGCGAACTCGCGCCCGACGAGCAATCGGCGTTGCTCGCGCGGCTCGGTGACGATCCGGCGGCGGCGCAGCGCATCGCCGCCTATCGCGCGCAGAAGGCCGCGCTGCAGTCGCTCTGCAATCACGCTGGAAACGCGCGTGAGATCGCCGG
>NZ_JAAGPN010000341.1:0-7139 GCF_017104805.1 Paraburkholderia sp. Ac-20347
ATCGTGCGGGCGGGCGACTTTTTCGGTCCGCGCGTGGGCAATAGCTGGCTCGCGCAGGGCATGGTGCAGCCCGGCCGGCCGGTGCGCACGGTGCGCGAGCCGGGGCGGCCTGGCATCGGCCATACGTGGGCCTACGTGCCCGATGTGGCGCGCACGATGGTCGAACTGATCGAACTGCGCGCCGAACTCGCGCCGTTCGCCCGCTTTCACATGAAAGGTCACCGCGACGCCGACGGCACGCAGATGGCCGCCGCGCTCTGCCGCGTCGCCGAACGGCACGGGCTCGCCGCGCGCCGCAAGCCCTTCGCCTGGCCGCTGGTCTGGATCGGCGCGCTGTTTTCGACGACGCTGCGCGAGATGCTGGAAATGCGTTATCTGTGGCGCGACACGCTCGACCTCGACAACGCGCGCCTCGTGCGCACGCTCGGCCGCGAGCCGCATACGCCGCTCGATACCGCGCTGGAGGCCACGCTCGCCGGGCTTGGCTGCCTGGGCGCGCCGGTTGCGGCGCTCGCGTCGGGACATTGACGGGTTTTCATCGCGGATTCATTGCGCGATATTGCGCCATTTCGCGCCATATCGCGTTCCGGCACGTTTTGGCATGGCTTCGCTGCGAAAGCACCGGAAAGCCCGCGAAAGCGCTGGGAAGCGTTGGCGTCCCGTCAACGCACCCTTTACGCACCATCAACGCACCGTCCACGCGCCCTGAACACCCCCATAAACACCCGCCTGGCGCGCCGCGCCGCGCTGGCTCGCGTACAATGCGCCCCGTCCCTGCAAGTACCTGAGATAGACGGAGAAGTCTGATGATTATCGAACCGCGCGTTCGCGGCTTTATTTGCGTGACGGCGCATCCCGCCGGCTGCGCAGCCAACGTGGCCCAGCAAATCGAATATGTCAAAGCGAACGGCGCCATCGCCAACGGCCCGAAACGCGTGCTCGTGATCGGCGCGTCGACGGGCTACGGCCTCGCCGCGCGCATCTCGGCGGCGTTCGGCAGCGGCGCGGCCACGCTCGGCGTGTGCTTCGAGCGCGCGGGCAGCGAAACGCGCCCCGCCACCGCCGGCTGGTACAACACCGCCGCGTTCGAGCAGTTCGCCGCGCAACAGGGCCTGTACGCCAAGTCGATCAACGGCGACGCGTTCTCCACCGCCGTGAAGGACGCCACGATCGAGACGATCAAGCGCGATCTCGGCCAGGTCGATCTCGTCGTCTACAGCCTCGCCGCGCCGCGCCGCACGCACCCGGTCACGGGCGAAGTGCATGCGTCGACGCTCAAGCCGGTCGGCAAGACGCTGCGCATGCGCGGCGTCGACACCGACAAGGAAATCGTCAAGGAAACCGTGCTCGAAGCCGCTTCGCAGGCGGAAATCGACGGCACCGTGGCCGTGATGGGCGGCGAGGACTGGCAGATGTGGATCGACGCGCTGCTCGACGCGGGCGTGCTCGCTCCCGGCGCGAAGACCACGGCGTTCACGTACCTCGGCGCGGAAATCACCCACGACATCTACTGGAACGGTTCGATCGGCGCGGCCAAGAAGGATCTCGACCAGAAGGTGCTCGGCATGCGCGAGAAGCTCGCGGCGCATGGCGGCGGCGACGCACGCGTCTCCGTGCTCAAGGCCGTGGTCACGCAGGCCAGCTCGGCGATTCCGATCATGCCGCTCTACCTCGCGCTGCTGTTCCGCGCGATGAAGGAAAACGGCTCGCACGAAGGCTGCATCGAGCAGGTCTACGGTCTGTACAAGGACTCGCTCTACAACGCCGCGCCCGTGCTCGACGACGAAGGCCGTCTGCGCGCCGACTACAAGGAACTCGCGCCCGAAATCCAGGCGCAGGTGAAGGCCGCCTGGGATCAGGTGAGCGCGGAAAATCTCTACGAGATCACCGACTTCGCGGGCTATAAGGCCGAGTTCCTGCGTCTGTTCGGCTTCGGCATCGAAGGCGTGGATTACGCCGCCGACGTCAACCCGGATGTCGCGATTCCGGGCATCCAGCAGCTTTAATCGGCTCGATCAAGGTTTGTGCGCGCGGCGCGTCAGCGTCGCGCGACGCCTCGCTCAATGCGAATGCCGGGGCACCTCCGCGCCCCGGCAACCCACCAGAAAGTCGAAATCGCAGCCTTCGTCGGCTTGCAGCACGTGCTCGACATAGAGCTTGCGATAACCGCTGCCATCGGCGGGCAAGGGCTGTTGCGCCGCGCGCCATGCGTCGAGCCGCGCGGTTATTTCGGCATCCGAAATATCGATACGCAGCGTGCCGCGCTCGCAATCGAGTTCGATCCAGTCGCCGTCCTGCACGATCGCCAGCGGTCCGCCCGCGCGCGCCTCGGGCGCGACGTGCAGCACCACCGTTCCGTACGCCGTGCCGCTCATGCGCGCATCCGACACCCGCACCATGTCGGTCACGCCTTGCGCGAGCAGCTTGGGCGGCAAGCCCATGTTGCCCACCTCGGCCATGCCCGGATAGCCCTTCGGTCCGCAGTTCTTCATCACGAGCACCGAATCGGCGGTGACGTCGAGATCGGGATCGGCGATACGCGCCTTGTAGTCGTCGAAATTCTCGAACACCACCGCGCGGCCGCGATGCTTCAACAATTTCGCCGTCGCCGCTGAAGGCTTGAGCACCGCGCCGTTCGGCGCGAGATTGCCGCGCAGCACGCACAGGCCGCCGTCATGCACGAGTGGTTCGCCAAGCGGTCGAATCACTTCCTCGTTGAAATTGGGTGCCTCGCGCACGTTCTCCCAGATCGTCTTGCCGTTCGCCGTGAGCGCGTCGGGATGCGGCAGCAGCTTCGCTTCGCCAAGGCGTCTGAGCACCGCCGGCAAACCGCCCGCGTAATAGAACTCTTCCATCAGGAAGCGGCCCGAGGGCTGCAGATCGACGATGGTCGGCGTGCCGCGCCCGATGCGGGTCCAGTCGTCGAGTTCGAGCGGCACGCCGATTCGTCCCGCGATCGCCTTCAAATGAATCGCCGCATTGGTCGAGCCGCCGATCGCCGCGTTGGTGCGAATCGCATTCTCGAACGCCGCGCGCGTAAGCAGTTTCGAAAGCCGCAAATCTTCGAATGCCATTTCAACGATTCGGATTCCTGACATTTGCGCGAGCACGTAGCGCCGTGCATCCACGGCCGGAATCGCCGCGTTATGCGGCAGCGACACGCCGAGCGCTTCGGCCATGCACGCCATCGTCGACGCGGTGCCCATGGTGTTGCAGGTGCCCGCCGAACGCGACATGCCCGCTTCCGCCGACATGAATTCGTGCAGCGAGATCTTGCCCGCCTTCACCTGCTCGCTCAGTTGCCATACGACCGTGCCCGAGCCGATGTCGCGTCCTTCGTGCTTGCCGTTGAGCATCGGGCCGCCCGTCACGACGATGGCGGGCACATCGCAGCTCGCCGCGCCCATCAGCAACGCGGGCGTGGTCTTATCGCAGCCCACCAGCAGCACGACGGCGTCGACGGGATTGCCGCGTATCGCTTCCTCCACATCCATCGATGCGAGATTGCGCGTGAACATCGCCGTCGGCCGCAAATTCGATTCGCCATTCGAAAACACGGGAAATTCAACGGGAAATCCGCCCGCTTCATACACGCCGCGTTTAACGTGTTCAGCGAGCTTACGAAAATGCGCATTACAAGGCGTAAGTTCGGACCACGTATTGCAGATGCCGATAATCGGCTTGCCCGCGAACTCGTGATCCGGTATGCCCTGGTTCTTCATCCAGCTTCGATACATGAAGCCGTTCTTGTCCGTGGTGCCGAACCACGCGGCTGAGCGCAGGCGCGTCTTGCGAGTGTTCATGGCGTGACCCACTTAGTGAGAAAGTCCCATAAATAGCATGACTATATAACCGAGGAGGATCGGGAAAACGCTAATAAAAACCGCAAATAGCGTCGCATATAGTTTGGCTATTCAAATTGCAGGCGAACGGCTGCCGGTCTCCAACCGGCGGCGTGGGATGGCGCGAACATACTCGTGACACTGTCCGGCCGTGATGGACGCGGGTGTAGCGCCATGAATTAAAAAACTACAGAGCTACACATCGGAGACACGCATGAAATTCGCTACACGTATGGTGAGCGGGCTCGTCGCGGCAGCGGCGGCTTTCTCGATGGCTGCGGGCGTCGCCCACGCCGAAGATAAACAGATTACGCTCGGTTTCGCGCAGGTGGGGGCCGAAAGCGCCTGGCGCACGGCCAACACGGTGTCGGTGAAAGCCGCCGCCAAGGACGCCGGCATCAACCTCAAGTTCTCCGACGCGCAGCAAAAGCAGGAAAACCAGATCAAGGCGATCCGCTCGTATATCGCGCAGAAAGTCGATGTGATCGCGTTCTCGCCGGTGGTCGAATCGGGCTGGGAACCGGTGCTGCAGGAAGCCAAACGCGCGAAGATTCCGGTCATTCTCACCGACCGCAACATCGACGTGAAAGATCAGTCGCTTTACGTGACGATGATCGGCTCTGACTTCATGGAAGAAGGCCGCCGCGCGGGCAAATGGCTCGAAGATCACTACAAGAGCAACCCCGGCCCGATCAATATCGTCGAGCTGCAAGGCACGGTGGGTTCGGCGCCCGCCAACGACCGTCACGCCGGTCTGATCGAGGTGATCAAGAACGATCCGAAGTTCAAGATCATCGCGTCGCAAAGCGGCGACTTCACGCTCGCGGGCGGCAAGCAGGTGATGGAAGCGTTCGCCAAGACGTATGGCAACAAGATCAACGTGGTCTACGCGCATAACGACGACATGGCGCTCGGCGCGATCCAGGCCATGGAAGAAGCCGGCATGAAGCCGGGCAAGGACGTGAGCGTGGTGTCGTTCGACGCGACCAAGGGTGGCTTCGAGGCGATGATCGCGGGCAAGATGAACGTCGACGTGGAATGCAGCCCGCTGCTCGGGCCGCAACTGATGTCGGCCGTGAAGGACATCGTGGCGGGCAAGCAGCTGCCCAAGCGCATCGTCACCAACGAAACGGTGTTCCCGATGGACGTGGCGGCGCAAGTGCTGCCGTCGCGCAAGTACTAAACTTCACGCGAGTTTGTAGCCAGTTTGAAGCGAAATTGAAGCGCAGCAGGCTGTACCAGGTAGCAAGCGATCATTGAGCGCGGAAGTTACGCGCCCGGCGCGCGTCACGTGCATGGCGTGATGCGCGCCCGGATTTTTTCGGCGCTCGCTGAACATGCGATGCCGCTCGCCGCCCGATTTCAGCATCCGCAGAATTTGATTAGCACTTCGGATCATTCCGTTCCTGCCCATGAGCGCCCCGCCCCTACTCGAAACCCTCGGTTTGTCGCGAACTTTCCCCGGCGTGCGTGCGCTCGACCGGGTCGATTTTCGTTTGTTCCCCGGCGAGATTCACACGCTGATGGGCCAGAACGGCGCGGGCAAATCCACGCTGATCAACGTGCTCACCGGCGTGCACGAACCCGAGGCGGGCGAGATCCGTCTCGCGGGCCAGGCCGTGCGTTTCGCCACGCCGCAGGAGGCCGAGGCGGCGGGCATCCAGACGCTCTATCAGGAAGTCAATCTCTGCCCGAATCTCTCGGTCGCCGAGAATATTTTCGCGGGCCGCCAGCCGCGCAAACGCGGTCTGATCGACTGGAAGTCGATCCACCGTCGCGCCGCCGAGGCGCTCGCTGAACTCAATCTCTCGCTCGACGTCACGCAGTCGCTCGACACCTATCCGATTGCGATGCAGCAAATGGTGGCGATCGCGCGCGCGGTGTCGGTGGACGCGCGCATTCTGATTCTCGACGAACCGACGTCGAGCCTCGACGAAGGCGAAGTCGCGCGCCTGTTCGAGGTGCTGCGCAAGCTCAAGGCGTCGGGCATCGCGATTCTGTTCGTCACGCATTTTCTGGAGCAGACCTACGCGATCTCCGACCGCATCACGGTGATGCGCAACGGCGAGCGCGAGGGCGAATATCTCGCCGCCGATCTGCCCGTGCAGACGCTCGTCGCGAAGATGGTGGGCCTGAAGGACGCGGGCGAGCGGCTCGTGCATCCCGAACCGCCGCGCGCCGAGACGCAAAACGAAGCCGCGCAGACGCAAGCGCCCTATCTCGCCGCGCAGGGCGTGGCGCGACGCGGCGTGCTCAATCCGCTCGATCTCGAAGTGCAGCCGGGGCAGATTCTGGGCCTCGCGGGCCTGCTCGGTTCGGGGCGTACGGAAACCGCGCGTCTGCTGTTCGGCGCCGACCGCGCCGATGCCGGCGACGTGCGTATCGACGGCAAGACCGTGAAGCTGTCTTCGCCGCGCGACGCGGTGCGCCACGGCATGGCCTATTGCCCCGAGGACCGCAAGAAGGAAGGCATCGTCGCCGATCTGTCGATCCGCGAAAACATCGTGCTCGCGCTGCAGGCGCAGCGCGGCTGGTGGCGCATGATCAGCCGCGCGCGTCAGCGTGAACTCGCCAACGACTACATCGAGCAACTGGGCATCAAGGCGCGCGACGCCGAACAGCCCATCGGCCTGCTGTCGGGCGGCAATCAGCAGAAGGTGCTGCTCGCGCGCTGGCTCGCGACCAACCCGCGCCTGCTGATTCTCGACGAACCCACGCGCGGCATCGACGTGGCCGCGAAATTCGAAATCATGGACCGCGTGCGCGCGCTCTGCGCGAAAGGGCTGGGCATCCTGTTCATTTCGTCGGAGATCAGCGAAGTGGTGCGCGTGAGCGATCGCATCGCCGTGCTGCGCGACCGCCGCAAGGTGGCGGAACTCGCGGGCGCGAAGCGCTCGGAACACGAGGTCTACGACCTCATCGCCGGAGATCGCCGATGACCCTGCCGCCCATCGATCCGCCCAAACGCGGCGCGCTGCCCGCGTGGCTCTCGCTGCTGCTCAAGCATCCGCTCGTGTGGCCCGCGCTCACATTGATCGCGCTGTTCGCCGTGGACGTGATCCACCGCGCGAACTTTCTGTCCATCACGCTGCTCGGCGGCCATCTGTTCGGCGCACCCATCGACATTCTGATGCGCGCCGCGCCGCTCGTCGTGGTCTCGCTCGGCATGACGCTCGTGATCGCCACGCGCGGCATCGACATTTCGGTCGGCGCGGTGGTCGCCATCGCGGGCGCGGCGGCCGCCACGGTGCTCGCCGCCGATCCGTCGCGCGTGGGCGTCGCCTTCGGCGCGGCGCT
>NZ_JAAGPN010000342.1:0-7076 GCF_017104805.1 Paraburkholderia sp. Ac-20347
TCAGCCACTTGGTGTATTTTTTTTTTTACTCCTCCGTGGCCCACGCGTACCTCCCCTCGCGCCCCCCCCCTTCCCCACCCCGCCCCCCTCCCGACCCGCCGAGGCCGGCATCGACAGATCCTGTTCCGGCACGCCGCGCTCGCGGCGCAGCGCCTGGGTGAGCGGCGCGGGGTCCGCGCCGAGCAGCTTCGCGTAAGCGCGCACGACGCCTACCGCGAACGTGGTGTCCGGCAGATGGCTGATGTCGCCCGCCTCCAGCTCGCGCAGCTTCGACACCGACACCTTCAGGCGCGCCGAGACGTCCTCGACCGACCAGCCCTTCGCCTCGCGCAGCTGCGCGAGGCGCGCACCGACCACGCCCAGCGTGTCCGGCACGGCCTGCACCGGCGACGGCGCGCCGTCCTGCGCCGTACGGCCTGCGTGGGTCTCTGTCCCGTCTGTCCCGAAGGGGTGCTGCGGCTCGCTCATCCCAAAGTCCTTGCGTCGATTCTTTTCAATCCCGGAACCGGCGGGCGCAGCGCGCCCGGCCCCGATTCGCAGACCGTTTTATAACAAAATGCGCGGCCTCTGTGCCGCTTCCGATCGCTTCTGCAACGTTTCTTGTCAAACTCGCCGATGCCGCCGCGTACCCCCGCGTGACCGCACCCGCGTTGCATCCGGCCCGGGCCCCTCGCCCGCGCCGCCATCCTCAATGCTGCACGGGACGGACTTCGATGATCTTCTGCCCGGCGCGCTGGGTGCGCTCGGCGAGACGCGTACGGTCCTTCACCTCGCCGGCGAGCTGGCCGCAGGCCGCGTCGATATCGTCGCCGCGCGTCTTGCGCACGGTGGTGACGACGCCCGCATCCATCAGAATCTGCGCGAAACGCTTGATCTGCTCGTTTTTCGAACGCAGCAGACCCGACTCCGGGAACGGGTTGAACGGGATCAGATTGAACTTGCACGGCACGTCGCGCGTCACGGCGAGCAACTGGCGTGCGTGCTCTTCCGTATCGTTCACGCCGTCGAGCATGCAGTACTCGAACGTGATGAAGTCGCGCGGCGCCACCTTCAGATAGCGCTGGCACGCGGCCATCAGCTCGCGCAGCGGATACTTGCGGTTGAGCGGCACGAGTTCGTCGCGCAGCGCGTCGTTGGGCGCGTGCAGCGACACCGCGAGCGCCACCGGCAGGTCGGCGCCCAGACGGTCCATCATCGGCACGACGCCGGACGTGGAGAGCGTGACGCGACGGCGCGACAGGCCGTAGGCGTTGTCGTCGAGCATCAGGCGCATGGCGGGCACGACCGCGTCGTAATTGAGCAGCGGCTCGCCCATCCCCATCATCACCACGTTCGTGATGACGCGTTCGCCCTTGCCTTCACCGCCGTTGGCACGGCCGCCGGCCTCGCCGAGCAGCGACGCGCGCAGGGCGAACTCCGCCATGCGCAGCTGACCGATGATCTCTGCGGTGCTCAGATTGCGTGAAAAACCTTGCTTGCCGGTCGAACAAAACCGGCAATTGACCGCGCATCCCGCCTGCGAGGACACACACAGCGTGCCGCGCGTTTCTTCGGGGATGAACACGGTTTCGACCGCGTTGCCATTGCCGACGTCCACGAGCCACTTGCGCGTGCCGTCGGAGGAAACGTTGTCGGAAATGATGTCGGGCATGCCGATACATGCGCGCCCTTTCAGCTTCTCGCGCAGCGATTTGGCCAGATCCGTCATGCCGTCGAAGTCGGCGGCATTGTATTGATGGATCCAGCGCTGAAGCTGTTTGGCGCGAAACGGCTTCTCGCCCAGGCTTTCGCAATAAGCGACAAGCCCTTGGGCGTCGAGATCGAGAAGGTTGACGGTGGAACTGCTCGTCATGTCGAATCCTGCCATTTCAGTGCGAGAGCGCGTGCACCGCCGGTTTCGAGAGAACCCGGCACCGGACGGTGGACGTCATCGCCGTTCGCGACCCTATGCTACTTTGAACTGCCGCTTACTGCTTAACGCGAGTAAACGTTGACTTCCGGGAAGAAGAACGCGATTTCAACGCGTGCCGTTTCCGCTGCGTCCGAACCGTGGACTGCGTTTGCGTCGATGCTGTCTGCGAAGTCGGCGCGGATCGTGCCCTTTTCCGCCTTCTTCGGGTCCGTTGCGCCCATCAGGTCGCGGTGCTTCAGGATCGCGTTTTCGCCTTCCAGAGCCTGGATGACGACCGGACCCGAGATCATGAACTCGACCAGGTCCTTGAAGAACGGACGCTCAGCGTGAACAGCATAGAACTTCTCTGCGTCAGCGCGCGAGAGTTGGACCATGCGCGATGCCACGATCTTCAGGCCAGCGTTTTCGAAGCGGCTGTAGATCTGGCCGATCACGTTCTTTGCCACTGCGTCCGGCTTGATAATCGACAGGGTGCGTTCGATCGCCATAAAAACTCCAGAAAATTAAGAGGTTACAAGTTCAAATGAATCCGCAATTGTAGCATGTTCCCATGTATGATTGCGATTGAACCCTGATTGGCGTGCAAACCGCGCCAATCAGGTGAGCGCAAGGTACAAACACCGTACAAACGCCGCATGGTCGGGCCTTTCAGCGAGGCTTAAGAATGGCGGCTTACGCTGGTGAAACATAACGGAAACTGTGTGGCATCCCGTTGAAACTCTGGGCGGTCGCACCTATCTTACGAGGGAGCGCGCCACGCATTTGCGCGTGCCCTCAATTACGTGAACCACGCGTCTCACGCAAGGAGAAAGCATGAACGAGTCCTACAACTTCGGCCGTGGTGGCAGCGTCACCAGCGCCGAGACCCGCAACCGCGTACTGCGCAACACCTACTGGCTGCTCGCGCTCTCGATGGTCCCAACCGTCATCGGTGCGTGGGTGGGCGTGGCCACGGGCTTCTCGCTTTTCGCCGCCACCAGCCCGGCCATGAGCCTGCTGGCGTTCTTCGCCATCGCTTTCGGCTTCATGTTCGCTATCGAGCGCACCAAGAACAGCTCGGCCGGCGTCTTCGTCCTGCTCGGCTTCACGTTCTTCATGGGCCTGATGCTCTCGCGCCTGCTGTCGTTCATCCTCGGTTTCTCGAACGGCCCGTCGCTCATCATGCTCGCTTTTGGTGGCACCGGCGTGATTTTCGCGGCCATGGCCACGATCGCCACGGTCAGCAAGCGTGATTTTTCGGGCCTCGGCAAGTGGCTGTTCATGGGCGTGGTCGTGATCCTGCTCGCCAGCGTCGCGAACATCTTCCTGCATCTGCCCGCGCTGATGCTCACCGTGTCCGTGCTGGCCATCGTGATCTTCTCGGCGTACATGCTGTTCGACGTGCAGCGCGTCGTGAACGGCGGCGAGACCAACTACATCTCGGCCACGCTCGCGATCTATCTGGACCTGTACAACGTGTTCACGAACCTGCTGGCGATCCTCGGCATCTTCGGCGGCAACCGCAACTAAGCCGCAACCAAGCGGCGCCAGGCGGGCCGGACCTGATCCAGCCCCGGTCGCCGCCCGCGCAAGAAAGCGGCGGCCAACAAAAAAGCCCATGACCTTCGTCATGGGCTTTTTTTCGTCCGGAATCCGGTTCGTTTAGAGCGCCAGCCAGTCGAATCCTTCGTCTTGCGATGCCACCCCGATTTCGGTGGCCGCATTCCCGAGCACGGCGGCCATCGCCGCGCGCACCAGTTCCGGCGTGTTGTTCTGCTGGCTCAGATGCGCCGCGATCAGATGGCGCAGCTTCGAACGGTCGAGCGCGGCGAGAATGTCGTTTGCCGCCTCGTTGTTCAAATGCCCGTGCGAGCCGCTGATGCGCGCCTTGAGCGACGCCGGATAGCGGCTGCCCGCGAGCATGTCGAGGTCGTGGTTGTATTCGAGCACGAGCGCATCGCAACCGCTCAGCACCGTGTTGATGTGCGACGTCGATTCGCCGACGTCGGTCAGCACGCCGAGACGGCTCGCGCCGTCGCTGAAGACGAATTGCAGCGGCTCGCGCGCATCGTGCGGCACCGTATAAGGCCGCACGCCGAGCTCGCCGATTTCGACCGTCTCGTCGCCCCAGAGGATGTTGAGCTCGACATTGGCGTCGTCGGCGCCCACGGCTTGCGCCGTGCCCCAGCTCATGTAGAGCGGGATCGACCAGCGGCGCGCCAGCGTGAGCGCGCTGCCGATGTGGTCGCTGTGTTCGTGCGTGATGAGAATGCCGCTGAGCGTATCGGCGGCGAGGCCCGCGCGTGCGAGCCGCCGCTCGACTTCTTTCGCTGAGAATCCGCAGTCCAGCAGCACGCGCGTGGGCGTCGCGCCGCTGCCTGCTTCTACGACCAGCGCGTTGCCCTCGCTGCCGCTGCCGAGGCTTGCAAAGCGCACGGCGGGATCAGTTCAGCTGGGCGTGCAGCGCGGACACGATGCGCTGGGCGTCCGACGAGGTATCGACCTGACCGCTTTCGTTGAGCACCGCCACCTGCGTGGAGCTGCCGTTCTGACGCACCGCGATCTGGAACTCCGGACCCTGGTTCTTGTTCGCTTTCTTCGGGTTGTAGAAGAGCTTGCCGAACAGGCCGTCGCCCTTCAGTTCCTGCATCGAATCGGCGTAACGCACGTAGTAGATGCCCTTTTCGCGATCGCGATTGTCGACCGTGAAGTTGGTGCGATCGAGCGCGAGGCCCACACGCAGCCAGGCCGTGTCGAACGCTTCAGGCAGATTGAGCGTCGTGCCGTCCGGGCCCGCCGCGACCTTGACCGCGGCCACCGACGGACGCGCATCGGTCAGCAGTTGCTTCGACTGCGCGTCGGTCAGACCGAACTTCTGCATGATCTTGGCGAGGAATTCGGCTTCGAGTGCCGGATCGCGCGGACGCTCGACCCACTTCGAACCCGTCTTGTCCTGGCCCGTGAGCATTTCTTCCATCGCGCTATGCGTGACCGAAATGTCGGTCTGGCCGTCCGGACCGCGCGACACCAGCGTGCGGAAGCGGTCGCGCGTGCCCGACGAGTACGCGAAATCGATCACGCGGCCGATCGTGCGGCGGAACCAGTCGTCCGGAATGTTGGCGCGGTTTTCCGCCCAGTCCGTGGTCATGATGCCGGTGTTGGGCGAATCGGTCGTCAGCGTGAAGCCGTTATCGCTCCAGAATTCCTGCAGTTGCGGCCAGACGTCGTCCGGCGTGCGGCCGTCGACCACGAGCCAGCGGCGGTCGCCGTCGCGCTCGACGTGCATGCCGAGCGGATCTTGCGCGCTCGGCACGCCGAGCACGGCGTTGCCCTGCGGCGTGACGGTGCGCTGCGCGGCGCCGCCGAGCGCCACCGTGGCGGGCGGTGCGACATAGCGCTGATCGCCCGGCGCCGAGGACAGATCCTTCGGCACGGCCAGCGGCGGCGCGCTCGACGTGTCCTTGTAGTTGACGCGATCGGACGCGAACATGTCGTTCAGCGACTCGCAGCCTGCGAGCGAGCCGAGTGCGAGCGCCAGCACCGCCATGCGGGTTGCGTGGAGGGAAAAAGCGGAACGTTTCATGTGGACCTTCGTGATACCAGGAACGCTAAGCCTCGGTCTGCCAGAAAACTGTCAGCGCTTGGGCGATGGCGACGTCGATTGAAAATTCGGCGGCTTGGCTGTCGATCAGCCCAGCAAACCGGCTTCGCGCAATGCCGTGCGCACCACGTCGTGGTAGCGCGCGTCGAGCGGCGTGAGCGGCAGTCGGATACCGCTTTCGATGCGGCCGAGTTCCTGCAGCGCCCACTTCACCGGAATCGGATTCGATTCGATGAACAGGTTCTTGTGCAGCGACAACAGCTTCAAATGGATCTCGCGCGCGGTCTTCACGTCGCCGGCGATGGCGGCCTTGCACAGGTCGCTCATCTGGCGCGGCGCGACGTTGGCCGTCACCGAGATATTGCCGTGGCCGCCCAGCAGCATCAGGGCGATCGCGGTAGGATCGTCGCCGCTGAAAATCTTGAAGCCTTCCGGCGCGTGCTTGATCAGGTGCGCCGCGCGGTCGATGTTGCCCGTGGCTTCCTTCACACCGACGATGCCCGGCACCTGCGCGAGGCGCAGGATGGTCTCGTTCGTCATGTCGGCGACGGTGCGGCCCGGCACGTTGTACAGGACGACCGGCAGATCGACCGTCTCCGCGATCTTCGCGAAGTGGCGATACATGCCTTCCTGGGTCGGCTTGTTGTAGTACGGCACGACCTGGAGCGTCGCCTGCGCGCCCACGTCCTTCGCGTGCTTCGAGAGCTCGATGGCTTCGGCGGTCGAATTGCCGCCCGCGCCGGCGATGATCGGCATGCGGCCCGCGGCGTGTTCGACGGCCGTCTTGACCATCAGGATGTGCTCTTCGACGTCCAGCGTGGCGGACTCGCCGCTCGTGCCGACCACGACGAGACCATCGGTCCCCTCTTCCACGTGCCAGTCGACCAGTTTGCGGAATGCCGGCAGGTCGAGACTGCCGTCTTCGTGCATGGGAGTGACGATCGCGGGAATGCTGCCGCCGAGCGTAATGCCGTCCTGAGTGCCGTTAGCCATTGAAACGTCAGAAAAATGAGTACGTTAAACCGCGATTGTAGCGGATTAGCCGGTCAGATCGTAACGCGGTACGGGTAGTACCTGAGTCGCAGGCCCGTTACCGGAATTTTCGGCCTGATTTGCGTCCGACCCCGAGCGCGGCGCAGCGGAAGATTTTTCCGCCTCGCGCACCGCGCAGATCCGCTGAACGAACGCCTCACGCGGTTGTGAGAGGAATCCGTCTTCGTAGGCGACGACGCGCAGCGTCGGCGCGCAGACCGCCAACAGCTCTCCCGCCGCCAGCAGGAACGCGGGATTCGACGGTTTTCCGACCGTCTCGTTCCCTTGCGCGAAAGTTTCGTAAATAAGTACGCCGCCGGGCGCGAGCGCATCGATGAGGTGCGCCATCAGCGGACGATGCAGATAATTCGTGACGACGACGCCGGCGAAGCGCGTATCGGCGGGCAACGGCCAGGGCGCGCCTTCGAGGTCGCACTCTAATGTGCCGATGCCGGGAATCTCGCGCATCGTGGCGAGCGCCGCGCCGTCGCGATCGAGCGCGGCCACCGGATGGCCGCGCTGCGCGAACCAGCGCGCGTGCCGCCCCGCACC
>NZ_JAAGPN010000343.1:0-6922 GCF_017104805.1 Paraburkholderia sp. Ac-20347
GAACGCGCGACGGCCCGGCGACGCCGGTGCGCCGCGCGCCGCGATTTCGGCGCGATAGCGCGCGAGATCCTGCTGGGGAATGTGGTCGAGCGCCTGCCAGATCTCGGCGACCTGCCCGTAAGCGCGACGATGCGCCGGGTCGCGCGCGAGCCAGGCCTGCCAGTCGGCTTCGTCGCGCGCGCTCAGCCCGCGCTGACGCCGCAGGAGCCAGTTCGCGGCCTGCGTGTCGAGTTCGGCATCGGCGTCGAGACCGGCGTCGGTCGTCTCGGGGAGTTGGGGTCGTTCCATCGTCATATCGTCAGCGCGTACCTCTATGAAGACGCGCGACGAAGCCAAAACCTGACATCGAAGAACCTTGCATCGTTTTTTATTCGGCGGCGACGGTCGCTTGACTGTCCGCGCCCTCGAAGGCCGTCATGCGCTGCTTGCAGGCGAGCACGCCGCGAATGATGTGTTTTTCGACCATATTGCGCGAAATGCCCATGCGCGCGGCCACTTCGCTGTGGCTCAACCCGTCGAACTTGTGCAGGACGAACGCCTCGCGGCAGCGCGGCGGCAGCGCGTCGATCGCGGCGACCAGCGCCTCGGTGCGGCGCGACGATTCCCACACCTGCTCGGGCTGGCTCGACACGTGGGCGGCGGGTTCGTCGATCTCGTCCAGCTCGTCGACGACCGATTGAGCGCGGACTGTAGCACGGCGATGCGTATCGATGACGAGATTGCGCGCAGTGCGATAGAGCAAGCCGCGCGGGTCGCTGATGGTCGCGCCGGAGTCGCGCAGCGTGAGCACGCGAACGTAGCTTTCCTGGGCGATATCCGAAGCGGTGTCACCGTCTTTCACCAGCCGGGAAAGAAAACGCAACAGTTCGCGGTAATAGCGTTCGACCACTGAATCGGTATGTATTGAGCCTGTCCAATCGGTCCGGCGGCGACAAGCGACACGAGCGATCCGCGATTGGTTCTGAATGATAATTATTATCATTCAGTGACGAAGGGCTGGCAAGACAAATGATGCTGCGTGGATAGCGCGGCGTGGCGGCCGCGCGACGCCGGGGTGGAATGCGGTGAAAAAATCAGGCGGACGTGCGCTTAGGCGAGGCTCGACCAGACGCGGCTCGTGCCCGCTTCGACGAGCGTGAGCTTGCCGCCGGGGCTGCACGCGCCGGTGTCGATAAACATGTGCGCGCCGATGCGGCGGACTTCGCGCATGGTCGTGTGACCGCAATAAGTCGTGGACAAGGCTTGCTGGGAAGGCGACACGCTGAACGCCAGATCGCGGCCCCAGAGCAGGCGGCGGCGCACGGCCGCTTCGAAATGGCCGGCGGCGAGTTGATCGTCGTTGCCGCGGAACTCGGCGTGCAGGATATTGAAGCGCGCGTCCCCTTCCCCGACAATGCGCACGAGCGGCAGCAGACGCAGCCGCGCGGCGTGCACCGCCAGTTCGCCGTCCGAGAGCGAGCGCGCCCAGTCGCCGCCCACCTCGTACCAGCGCTCGCGCGGCAGCCGGCCGTCGACGACCGCGCACAGCGCCTCTTCGTGATTGCCTTGCACCGCGTGAAACCAGTCGTGCTCGAGCAAAGCCAGCGCGCGTTCGCTCTGTTCTCCGCGGTCGATCAGGTCGCCGACGGAAAACAGACGGTCGCGCCCGGCGTCGAACTCCACTTCACCGAGCAGCTGTTCGAGCGCGCTCACGCAGCCATGCAGATCGCCGACCACGAAATCGCGGCCGAGCCGATTCGCGTCGTGACGCACGACCTCGGGATCGGAGGATTCGGCAAACGGCGCGCCGCCCGGCTCGGCGCCGCGGCGCAGGCCGTGGATGCCAAGAAAACCCAGGCGTTTCTTGAATAGCGGTTGCGGTTGGCTGTTCGGACCCATGCTCGTCTCTCGTCGACAACGGCACATCTTATTTCAGGCCGACGGAGAAAATACGACCGACTTTGTTATATGTGTAACGAGTGGTAAGAACGGGGAAGTTGCCGAACCTTACGCGCAGCATGCGGTTTTTTAGCGGCGATTTTACGGATTTTCGCGTCTGGCGACGCGCCGTCATGTCGGCCGTGATTTCGGGAATCGATCGCGCCAGGCGGCGACCTGATTTCGACGCAAGATGCATCGGCGCACGCGACGCTCACGATCAGGATGACTGATCAATTTTCAGCCGCGCCGATTCGGTCAAGAAAAGATCCTGGCAATCACAACGAAAACGGCTCCACCGATCCGGCCGCGCGACAAGCACGCATGTGACCGTTGTGCCATTCCCCCGACAGCGATGTGCGTTTCCCGGCAGGATTTCGATTTTAGCAATAAAATGTACCAAGTAGTTAATCTAGAAGCCGGTGCGACGCTTTGTCCCTCAATGACTTGCGGAGCCTGGACCGGATGGACTTGAGCGTCACAACGAGAAAGAGCGATGTCGAAGCAACCTTCAGAATCAGATAAACAACAGATGTGCAAAGCGGCGCGCGTGGGCTTGACCCTCGCGGGCCTCGTCGGGCTCGTGCTGGGCCTGTATTTCACGATCGGCGGCGGCATGCTGATCGCGCGCGGCGGCAGCTGGTACTACCTGCTCGCCGGCCTCGCGCTCTGCGCAACGGGCGTCCAGCTCGCGCGCCGCCGCGCCAGCGCGTTCCCGATCTACCTCGTCATGCTGATCGCCACCGTGCTGTGGGCGCTGTGGGAAGTCGGCTTCGACTTCTGGCCGCTCAACACGCGCGTCTTCATGTTCTCGATGATCGGCATGCTGCTCGCGCCGCTCTGGCCGGTGCTGCGCAAGGGCGAAGGCAAGTCGCCGGCGCGCGGCGCGGCCTGGGGCATCGCCGCCCTGCTGCTGGTCGTCAACGTCGGCTTCGTGTGGGGCATGTTCGTGCCGCACGGCAAGTTCGGCGTCGAAACCGCGCCGGTCGCCGGCACCGCGGGCAAGGGCGACTGGACCGCGTACGGCCATTCGGACGGCGGCGACCGCTTCGCGGGCTACACGCAGATCACGCGCGACAACGTCAAGAATCTCCAGGTCGCGTGGACCTTCCATACCGGCGACGTGCCGCTCAGCCCGGACGGCGGCGGCTCGGAAGACCAGGAAACGCCGCTGCAGGTCGGCAAGACGCTGTTCCTGTGCTCGCCGCATAACACGGTGATCGCGGTGAACGCCGCCACCGGCGCAGAAAAGTGGCGTCATGCATTCCCGACCAAAACCACGGTCTGGGTGCGCTGCCGCGGTCTTGCGTATTTCGACGCGAGCCTGCCGCTGGTGCAGCCGACGGTCGCCGGTTCGACGCCGGTCACGCCGATCGCCGCTTCGGGCGATCCGGCCGTGTGCCGCCGCCGCATCTACATGAACACGATCGACGCCAAGCTCGTCGCGCTCGACGCCGACACCGGCAAGCTGTGCGACGACTTCGGCGATCACGGCATCGTCGACCTGAAGGCAGGCCTCGGCAACGCGAAGAGCCCGCTGTATCAGCTCACCTCGGCGCCGACCGTCGCGGGCACGACCGTGGTCGTGGGCGGCCGCGTGGCCGACAACGTCTCGCTCGACATGCCGGGCGGCGTGATCCGCGGCTTCGACGTGATGTCGGGCAAGATGAAGTGGGCGTTCGATCCGGGCCAGCCGGAAGACCACGCCGCACCGGCCACCGGCAAGACCTTCACGCGTTCGACGCCGAACGTGTGGGCGCCGATGACCTACGACGCGACCTCGAACACCGTCTACATGCCGGTCGGCAACGCGGCGATCGACCTGTGGGGCGTCAAGCGCACCGCGCTCGACGAAAAGTACGGCGGCTCGATCCTCGCGCTCGACGCCACCACCGGCGCTGAAAAGTGGCACTTCCAGACCGTTCACCACGATCTGTGGGACTACGACGTGCCGATGCAGCCGACCCTGATCGACTTCCCGATGGAAGACGGCAAGAAGGTGCCGGCGCTGATCGTCGGTACCAAGATGGGCCAGCTGTTCGTGCTCGACCGCGCGACCGGCAAGCCGCTCACGAAGGTCGTCGAGCATCCGGTCAAGCCCGCGACGATTCCGAACGAGCCGTACGCGAAGACGCAACCGCTCTCCGTGGGCATGCCGCAGATTGGCGCCGAAGTGCTCAAGGACGCCGACATGTGGGGCGTCACGCCGATCGACCAGCTGATGTGCCGCATCACCTTCCGCGGCATGCGCTACGACGGCCTGTTCACCGCGCCGGACACCGACTACGCGCTCAGCTTCCCGGGCTCGCTCGGCGGCATGAACTGGGGCGGTCTGTCGTATGACCCGAACGCCGGCATGATCTACGTGAACGACATGCGCCTCGGCCTCTGGGTGCATCTCGTCAAGGAAAAGCAGCGCGGCGGCACCTCCGACGGCAACGAAGCCGTCAACGCCGGCATGGGCGCGGTACCGCTCGGCGGCACGCCGTACTCGGTCACCAAGGACCGCTTCTTCTCGCCGCTGGGCATTCCGTGCCAGAAGCCGCCGTTCGGCAGCCTCACGGCGGTCGACCTGAAGACGCGCAGCGTCGCGTGGCAAGTGCCGCTCGGCACGGTCAAGGACACGCGTCTGTACGGCGTGCAGATGCACATGCCCACGCCGATCGGCATGCCGACCATCGGCGGTTCGCTGACGACGGGCGGCGGTCTGGTGTTCTTCGCGGCGACGCAGGACTACTACCTTCGCGCGTTCGACAGCTCGACCGGCAAGGAAGTCTGGAAGGCGCGTCTGCCGGTGGGCAGCCAGGGCACGCCGATGAGCTACACGATCGACGGCAAGCAGTACATCGTGATCTCGGCCGGCGGCGCACGCCAGTCGCCGGATCGCGGCGACTACGTGATCGCCTACGCGCTGCCGGACAGCCACTAAACCGGCCCGCCGAGCCAGACAAAAAGCGGGACGACAATGAGACTCATCGCTCCGCTTTTAACCACTCGGTTCAAATTTGAAAACGCGCCCCCGCCGTCGATCCGACCGGCGGGGGCGCGTACGTGAAGACACCTAAAACACGACGAAGACAGCGGCCACGCAAACTTCGCGGCAACAATCATGAAAACAGAACACCTTTTCTGGAGCGGCTCGCTCCTGATGTGCGCGGCGATGCTGTCGCAAACGGCGCATGCGCAAAGCAGCCTGACGCTGTACGGCAACGTCGACGAAGCCATCTCCTACGCGAATAACCAGGGCGGTCATTCGAACGTCTACATGCGCAACGGCAACCTCTACGCCTCGAAGTTCGGCTTCAAGGGTTCGGAGGCGCTGAGCTCGACGCTCAATGCGATTTTCGATCTGCAGGAAGGTTTCGATCCGGGCACCGGCGCGCAGCAGTCGGCGGGCCTCGCGTTCAATCGCTATGCGTTCGTCGGCCTGCAGGACAGCCATCTCGGCACGCTCACGATGGGCCGCCAGTACACGCCCTACTATCTGCTCGCGGGCACGCTCGGCCCGGTCACGTACCTGACCGGCGCGACGGGCGCGCACCCCGGCGACATCGACGGTTTCGACACGGATATCCGCTCGAACAGCTCGGTGACCTACACCTCGCCGACCATCGCGGGCGTGCGCGGCAGCGTGCAATACGGCTTCGGCGGCCAGCCCGGCAGCATGCAAAGCGGCAACCTGATCAGCGCGGCGCTGCGCTACGACGGCGGCCCGCTGTCGGTCGCGGCCGGCTATCTGCGGATGGAAAACACGAGCACCTACACGGGCGGTTTCGATACGTCCGCGAGCGCGACGTTCCCGCATTCGGTCGTCAACCAGGGCTATCTGTCGGCGCGCGCGGTGCAGCACTTCGCGGCGCTGGCGACGTACACGGTCGGCAACCTGCTGTTCGGCGTGAACTACTCGAACGTGCTCTACCGTCCGGGTTCGCACTCGATGTTCACCGACACCGCCGTGTTCAACACCTACGGCGCGCTCGTCAGCTACCGCGTGAGCACGCCGTTCGAAGTGTCGGGCGGCTACAGCTACACGCGCGCATCGTCGGCGAACGGCATTCACGATGCCGCGCGCTATCAGCAGATTTCGCTGCGCGAGCTGTATCACCTCTCGAAGCGCACCACGCTCTACACGATCCAGGCGTACCAGCACGCGTCGGGCAAGACGCTCGGCGCGAACGGCGCGGGCGACATCATCGACGCCCAGCCGGTGGTCGGTGACTCGCAGAACACGTCGCCGTCGTCGACCGCGAATCAGTTCGTGGCGATGTTCGGCGTGGCGATCGCGTTCTAAGCGACGTCAAGCGCGTTGCGTGCAATGCGCGCGTGCGTAACGAAGCTGCCGTCAGGTCCCGCTGACCGGACGGCATTCCGAGCGGTAATCGACGTGCAACTGCTTTTCGGCGGCTTGCAGATCGCTCGGATACACACCGTCGTCGGAGCCCGGGTCGTAACCCCGGGCCTCCAGTTCGCCGAGTTCGCGCATCAACTGTTTGTGCGTGACCTTGCCCGCGGCCACCGGCTTGAACGGGTAATCCGCACACTGTTGCGGCGTGAGACGCGGCGCGGCAAACGCGGACAGACTGCAGAACGTCGCAAGCAGCGCGACCAGGATTCGGGAGAGACATCGCATGGCGCTATCCGCGTGTGGGCGCGGACCCGTGATGGAATGCACGCAGATTAAGGGATGCGACTCCTTCGAACGCTATCCGCCAGATGTAATTTCTTTTAGTCTTTCCCGCCGCCCTTCCCCTCGCCTTCCTGCGCCTCGCGCAGCGCCTCCATGAACGCCTGCGCCGCGTCCGAGAGCGGCACGGTCGTGCGCCGCAGCATGCCGACCGGCTCGACGCCATGTGGCGCGGGCACCTCGATGCGCGCCAGCGCGCCCGCCGCCAGCTCCTGCTCAACCACCCGCAGCGGCACGATCCACACGGCTTCCGACGCCTGCACGACCGCGCGCGCCACGGCCGCCGACTGCGTCTCGACGCAACCGGGCGGCAAGGCGAGC
>NZ_JAAGPN010000344.1:0-7007 GCF_017104805.1 Paraburkholderia sp. Ac-20347
GCCAACATGCTCACCGTAATCACTCCGGTTCTCCTGCTTGGCGTCCAAGCAGGCATTGAACATGTGGGTCAGTTTTCGATGCAAATTTCTAGTGGAAGTGGGTCAGTTTTGCACGCACCTCAACAGTGTCTGGTTCCAGCGCGAAGAGGATGAATTCATTGCGCGTCTCGATCAGCGCATTGCGAGTCTCATGAACTGGCCGGTTGAAAACGGCGAAGGTCTGCAGATTCTTCACTACAACCGCGGCGGCGAATACCGGCCGCATTTCGACTATTTTCCACCTGACCAGGCGGGCAGTGCGGTCCACACCGCCCACGGTGGTCAGCGGGTGGCGACGCTCATCGTCTACCTGAACGACGTGCCCCGTGGCGGTGAAACGGTCTTTCCGGAGGCTGGTCTATCGGTTGCGGCAAAGCAGGGGAATGCCGTCTATTTCCGTTACATGAACGGGATACGGCAACTCGATCCGCTGACGCTGCACGCAGGCGCACCGGTCGAGGCCGGTGACAAATGGATCATGACGAAATGGGTACGCGAGCGGGAATATGGGTAAGCTTCGAAGGCTACTTGACGGCAGGTCGTGGGGTTAGCTTCCTGCCGACATGTAACCCACTGACGGCTGCGATTGTGTTTTGACGTTGCGCAACAGCCTTTCTACCGGGGAATTGTCCCAACAATTTCCGCGACGGCTCATGCTCTGCTGCAACCGGTAGCGCCGCTGGCGCAGACGGAAATTCCGGCTCGCATACTGGCCGCCTTGATTCGGGTGGAACAGCAATCCTTGCGGTCGGCCGCGCTGCTCATAGGCCATCTCCAACGCCTGCGCGACCAGATCGGCATCCGGGTGTGTCGAGAATCCCCAGCCAACAACGCGCCGCGTGAACAGGTCGAGCACCGCCGCGAGACAGTGCCAGGCCTTGCACTCGGACGTACGTGATATCGCCACACCAGACCCGTTGAGCGCGATGAAAGCGAACACCCATGAACTGGGCGTCGTGCCACGCCCGACAGACAGCAACTTTTGACCGTCAAGTTGCTCCGCCGCGAACGTTATATCGTCATCTGGTGACTCGCTGTGGGCAAGCTCTTTTCCATTGAGTTCAATTGACCAATTGCAGCAATAGATCCACAGTCGCCAACTACCGGTCACCGTCACCAGTCTGCGGCCCGCAAGTTCTCGCACTCTTTCGGACGCATCGGGCGAAGCGAGTTCCGGTTCTCTTATCCGAAGCGCAGGCGGTCCAAACTCCAGCGTAAGAAAGCTCCCGTGCCCCTTCTTTACCGACCAGGCGGGATGCCCGTAGACTGCGGACCAGATTCGATCGAAGTCTGTGGAATTCATTTCTCGATCCTTATCGGAACGTTGCTCAACCGGCTCCTCGACATGCAGATGTTGGGTCCGCGCTAACGCGAGCGCCCATGTCACGGAGCCACCGTCTCGCGATGCCGTTACCCGCTGCAACCCGTTTGCATCGCCATCACTTGATGCGAGTAATCGAGCCAGCAGCACCGTGTCGTTTGAAGCAACCACTGACTCCCACTGTTAAAATGGCCGCCTTTTTCTGGGAGAAACAAATGTCCTGGTTTATCTATGAAGTGCCCGAATACAATGAAGACGGGGCGCGCATCGAACCCTTCATCGACCTGCGTAGCCGCGTGATGAAAGTCAGCGGGCAGTCGATGGCTGACGAACTGGAAAGCGTCCGCGAAAACGCCGCAACGACGGCGGACACGCCCGCGCGCCCGCTACGTGCAGCAGAGAATCCTCACGTATTTCCGATTCCCTATGCCGACTCCATGATTCTCGTCGGGTTCATCTTTGAACTGCAGCGTGAGTCCCGGCAATTGGTGGTGTCGCCTGTGGAAATGCCCTGGCTGAAAGACGCATAGAGAACGAGGCGAGTGAATCTGGCCCTTGGCGGGCCGCAAAAATCGCCTAATTTTTGATGTTTGCTTCGCAATCGCTCCAGTAGCGCAGCGGATCGCCATGTTGCGGGTAACGCGAACTGAGCCACAGCGACAGCTTGCCCCAATCCGGATGATGGGTGCCCGTTTTCGCGGACCAGATTGACGATCTCTCGAGAATCTGGCCATTTTCTCTGTCTCGAACAATCAGGCTGCCCAGTCCACTCGAACTGTTCGTCTGCGATTCGACCAGATACCTCGGCAGAATCCGAACTTCGGCGTCTTCGGCCCATCCAAAAAGGGCGCGGACCACGGCGGCGGAGTCGCGCAACTCGATGGGGCCACTCTGCGGACGAACGGCTGTCCAACCCTCGGGAAATTCGGCGACAACGAGCTTTCCTTCCTCCCGCACCCACCTCACGCGCCATGCGCGCACCATCGCCTCGCGCAAGGCGGAGACTGATGCGTAACCCGCAGGCAATGTGATCGCCTGCGGGAGCGTGATGAGGTTGTCTTTCCAGAGTTTGGCTTCGTCGTCGACGTGTTTGCTCTCGGTGAACACCCCTGTGTCGAATGGGTTCTCCGGCCGGCTCGACACGCGTGCGCTCGAGGCGGGAAGTCCCTCGAAGAGTCGTTCAGCATCAAGACGCGTGAGTTTCGTCTTTCCTTTCTTCATTTGCCTCTCTCCAGCATGATTGATGTCTCGCGAATGCCCGGGCCCCGACTACCTGAGTCGCATGTGTTTGAGCGATCGGGTGATCGTGTCTGGGGCTGTCGTCATCCATGCACCCAAAGCGTGGCGCGATCGATCCACGTTGGATCGGATGACAGTGACGGGCAGCGCTCGATTGCGCGATGACGTTCGCAAATAGATGGTGTTGGCGAGTCACCGCCGAGCGTGGTCGATTGCGCTTTTTGCCTGCGTCAACCGAAGGAATTAGCCACCGGCGCGCTTCACCTGATGGCCGGACTTTTTGAGCGCTTCGATAATACGGTCACAGTGGTCGCCCTGTACTTCGATCACGCCGTCCTTGACCGTTCCACCCGAACCGCAGGCGGTGCGCAATTGTTTGCCCAGCGAGGCGAGGGCAACGGGGTCGAGCGCCAATCCTCTCACGACCGTCACGCTCTTGCCGCCGCGGCCTTTCGTCTCGCGAGCGACCCGCGCGACGCCGTCCCCTGGTGGCTGTGACCGGGCAGTCGCCTTGCAGATACATTCCGCGACCGTGCGCCGGCACTCGGGACACATCCGTCCGCCGTCTGTTGAGTAAACGAGGCCACCCTTCGAACTGCTCTTGACGATAGACATGCACAAAGACAAAAAGGCCAGCAATCAGCTAGTTTAGCAGGTTGCGGTCGTCGCTCCTGAGCGCGTTCTGTTTCGTTTCGACTGCCTCAGTCCGACCCGAAAGGGACGCTTGGGGTTTTCCGATAGCAGGCGTTCATCCTCGACTTCACAGCGCATTCAGAACGTATTTTTTGCCGTGGTAGCGTGCACAAACATCGCGGCCTGAACAGGAACAGATCAAGATGATTTCGCATGTTTTCGTAGGCGTTAAA
The DNA here is from genome assembly GCF_017104805.1 of Paraburkholderia sp. Ac-20347. Taxonomy (NCBI): domain Bacteria; kingdom Pseudomonadati; phylum Pseudomonadota; class Betaproteobacteria; order Burkholderiales; family Burkholderiaceae; genus Paraburkholderia; species Paraburkholderia sp. Ac-20347. The sequence goes on from NZ_JAAGPN010000344.1 coordinate 3,466, forward strand.
GAGTAGGCGTTAAAGATTTTCATTGGCCAACTCGGTCCGGTATTTATCGCCTTCTTCTCCGATCTCTTTTGTAATCGAACACGAGCGTAGGCAGGAATTATCCAAGGCAATACCAGCCATCACAGATATTCATTTCCCGTATAGCAAAGCGACCACTAAGCTCGACAACACTTACCCAAAACGGAGTGTCGTCATGAACGTGCTGCTGGTCTATGCCCATCCCGAACCGCGCTCGCTGAACGGTTCGCTCAAGGACTTCGCCGTCGAGCGTCTCGAACGCGCGGGCCATACGGTGCAGGTTTCGGATCTCTACGCGATGAACTGGAAAGCGACGCTCGACGCCGCTGACGCGCCCGCGCGCGATCTCGCCGAGCCGTTCCGTCCGTCTGCCGATTCGCGCCATGCGTTCGAAGGCGGCACGCAACCCGCCGATATCGCCGCCGAGCAGGACAAACTGCGCTGGGCCGACGCCGTGATCCTGCAATTTCCGCTCTGGTGGTTCACGATGCCCGCGATCCTGAAGGGCTGGGTGGAGCGCGTGTATGCCTACGGTTTCGCGTACGGCGTGGGCGAGCATTCGGATCAGCGCTGGGGCAACCGCTACGGCGAAGGCACGCTGGCGGGCAAGCGCGCGATGCTGATCGTGACCACGGGCGGCTGGGAGTCGCATTACGGTCCGCGCGGCATCAACGGGCCGATCGACGACATTCTGTTTCCGATCCAGCATGGAGTGCTGTATTACCCCGGTTTCGACGTGCTGCCGCCGTTCGTCGTCTACCGCACGAGCCGCATGGACGACGCGCGTTTTGCGCAGACGCGCGAGGCGCTCGGCGAGCGGCTCGACCGTTTGTGGGAGACAGCGCCCATCGCGTTTCGTCAGCAGAATGCCGGGGCTTACGAGATTCCCGCGTTGACCTTGCGCGACGAGATCGCGCCCGGACGCACGGGTTTTGCCGCGCATGTCGATGGCGCTCGCGTGGCTTCCTGAGCGTGAATATCAGTCGTCGCGCGGCAGCACGAGTTCGGCGTCCAGGCCGGCGATGCGGCCGTTCTCGATGCGGTTCGCGAGCGTGAGCGTGCCGCCGTGCGCGGCGGCCACGCTGCGCGCGATGGTGAGTCCGAGGCCCGTGCCGCCTGGTTGTCCTTCGCCGCCGTCATCGCGTTGCAGCGACGCAATGCGGAAATACGGCTCGAACACGCGCTCGCGCAACGCATCGTCGGCGATGCCGGGCCCGTTGTCGCTCACTGTCACGCGCACGCTATCGCCATCGTCGCGCACGGCGATGTGCGCCGCGCCGCCGTAGCGAATCGCGTTGTCCGCGAGATTCTGCAGACAGCGCTTCAGATTGCGCGCGAAGCCTCGCACGGGCGCGCGCGTCGCGCCGGTCACGCTCACGGCCTGACCGGCTTCGCGCGCGTCGGCGGCGAGGCCTTCGAGCATCGAGTCGAGATCGATTTTCTGATGCGCTTCGGTGACTTCCACGCCTTGCACGACGTCGAGCGTCGAGCGCACCATCGCTTCCATTTCATCGAGGTCGCCGCGCAGCCGCTCGCGCCACGCGGGGTCGGGCAGCATTTCCGCACGCAGCCGCAAGCGCGTGAGCGGCGAGCGCAGATCGTGCGAAACCGCCGCGAGAAAGCGCGCGCGCTGCGCGAAGCTGTCGATCAACTGCTGCTGCATCGCGTTGAACGAATGCGCCGCGCTGCGCACTTCCTGCGGCCCGGTTTCGGGCAGCGGCGCGCGGTGAATGTTGCGGCCGAGCGCCTGCGCCGCGCGCGTGAGTTGACGCAACGGCGCGAGTGCGAAGCGCACGGCGACAAACGCAATCGCGCAGACCGCCGCGAAGCGCAGCAGATAAATCCGCAGCAAATAATCGAACACGAGTTCGCCGCGTTCCGAATGCATGCCGGCCTGGCCCTCCTTCGATTGAATCTCGAGCCAGCCTTGCTGCGGAATATTCAGGAGTACGTGGAAGTCGCCCGTCGGCATGCGTGAGTCGAACAGACTGAGCACACCGCGATGACGGCCGTCGTCGTCGCGCAGATGCGCATCGAGCAGACGCACTTCGATGGGCGTGCCGAGGCGCTTGCGGATCACGCCTTCGATCAGCCCGCTCGTCGCGCGCAACGTGAGCGAGGGCGCGGACGGGGCGGCGGGCGGCGCGCCCTGCACCCAATGCAACTGATAACGGTCGTCGCCGAGCGCGCTCAGCACGCTCGCGCGCGTGGCGGCGTCGGGCGCGCGTTCGAGCAGACGCACGGTATCGGCGAGGCGGCTCGCGAACAGGCGCGCGGGGATTTCGAGCGTGCGGTTGTCGTGCGTGTCGAACCAGATCGTGCTGGTGAGCAACTGGCCCGCGAACATGCCCGCCGCGAGGATCAGCACGAGCCGGCCGAACAGCGTGTCGGGCCAGACGGCGCGCTTCACGCGCTGCCATCCGCGTTGCAGACGACGCTGCAAGCCACGCGTCGGTGTCTCCGGCGTCGTCACGCTTCGTGGCTCACATCGGCGACCAGCATGTAGCCCTCGTTGCGCACCGTGCGGATCAGCGCGGCGTTGCGCGCCGAATCCTTGAGGTGATGGCGCAGGCGGCTCACGCACACGTCGATCGAGCGGTCGAGCGGCGTGTGGTCCTTGTCGAACACCTGTTCGAGCAGGAATTCGCGCGACAGCGGCCGGTTCGGATGATCGAGCAGCGTGCGCAGCGTGCGGTAATCGGAGCCGCCGAGCGAGACCACCACGCCGTCGGGCGAGAGCATCTGCTTCATGCGCGTGTCGAGCCGCCAGCCCGCGAAACTCACGAATGCGCTGGCGTCGCCGTGGCGTGGCGCATGAAGCGCATGCGTCGCGTGGGGCGAACCCGAGCCCGCGCCCGGCACGGCGCGCGTGCGGCGCAGCACGACCTTGATCTTCGCGACCAGTTCGCGCGGATCGAAGGGCTTGGGCAGATAGTCGTCGGCGCCCATTTCGAGGCCGAGAATGCGGTCGAGCAGGCCGCCGCGCGCCGACAGCATGATGATCGGCACTGCGTTTTCGCGGCGCAATTCGCGCGTGAGATCGAGGCCGTCCTCGCCGTCGAGCATGAGGTCGAGCACGATCAGGTCGATCTTCTGCTGGCGCAGCGTCTGCTTCATCTGCGCGCCGTTGGTGGCGGCGCTCGCTTCGTAGCCCATGTCGCGCAGATAGTCGCGCAGGAGCGTGCGGATATTGGGGTCGTCGTCGACGACGAGTATGTGGTCCATCGCTGTTCTTTTTCCGCTGCGGGCGGCGCCAACACATTCCATTACAAAAGCGCCGCTTCTCAACACATTGCCATTACATCGCGCCGCTAAAGTGTGGCCTGCAAATAGCAATCGTTCTCATTTATGAACTATATCACGCCCGTTTCCCGCGCCGCGCTTGCGTCGCACGCCGAACCTTTCGCCCGCCTTGCACGCACGGCCGCCGCCGCAGCCACGCTGGCGATGGGACTGAGCCTGAGCGCCTCGCAGGCGTGGGCCGCCGCGCCTGCTGCACCCGCCACGTCGAGCGCGGCCGCCAC
>NZ_JAAGPN010000345.1:0-6949 GCF_017104805.1 Paraburkholderia sp. Ac-20347
CCACAAAACGCGCCGCGGACCGCGCGACCCACCGTGCCCGCTTCGGGCGCCACGGCCACGGGCAACTGATCGCGGGGTCCGACGGCGCAGCGCGTCGCGCAGTCCGCCGCGCGGTGCGTCGTATCGGACAATTCGCACAGGCGTAGCGCGTTGCGCTGCGCCTCTCCTCGGCGGCTTCGGCCGCCGCGTTTTTTGGTGGTGGCCGCGCGCGGTGTGTCCCGTGCGCGGACGCGGCCAGTTTCACGTTTGCAGGTACCGTCATGAAAATCGCAATCGCCGGCGCATCGGGCCGCATGGGCCGCATGCTCATCGAAGCCGTTCTCAACTCGCCTGACTGCACGCTCTCAGGCGCGCTCGTCCGCACGGGCTCGTCCGTCCTCGGCCAGGACGCGGGTGCGTTCCTCGGCAAGCAAACCGGCGTGCAGATCACCGACGACATCGAACAGGTCTTCGCGCAGAGCGACTGTCTGATCGACTTCACGCGCCCCGAGGGCACGCTCGTGCACCTGGAAGCCGCGCAGCGCCACGGCGTGAAGATGGTGATCGGCACGACCGGCTTCGACGCGCAGCAGAAGGCGCAGCTCGGCGCGGCCGCGCAGAAGGTCGGCGTGGTGTTCGCCGCGAACATGAGCGTCGGCGTGAACGTCACGCTCAAGCTGCTCGAATACGCTGCGCAGTTCTTCGACAAGGGCTACGACATCGAGATCATCGAGGCGCACCATCGCCACAAGGTCGACGCGCCCTCGGGCACCGCCCTTGCGATGGGCGAGGCCGTGGCGCACGCGCTCGGCCGCAACCTCGACGACTGCGCCGTGTATGGCCGCAATGGCGTGACCGGCGAGCGCGATCCCTCGACCATCGGGTTTTCGGCGATTCGCGGCGGCGACATCGTCGGCGACCATACGGTGCTGTTCGCGGGCATCGGCGAGCGCATCGAGATCACGCACAAGTCGTCGAGCCGCCTGTCGTACGCGCAAGGCAGCGTGCGCGCCGCGCTGTTTCTGCAGGACAAGGCGAGCGGCCTGTACGATATGCAGGACGTGCTCGGCCTGCGCTGAGCGAACCTGACACCAACGCGGCAGTTCCGCCGCGAGACGAGGGCCGATGGCAGCGAGTTCCGGAGTCACCCACTATCTGCAGACGAGCGACGCCGTCACCCACGCGGTCGCGTGGGTGCTGCTCGCCATGTCGATCGCGAGCTGGTGTTTTCTGATCGTCAAAAGCTGGATGCTGGTGCGCGCGAAGCGCCAGGGGCCGCGCGCCGTGGCCCGCTTCTGGCAGGCGCATTCGCTCGGCGAGGGCGTGAGCGCGATGCGTGCGGTCGACCGCGAGCGCGTGTTTTTGCCGCTCGCGCAAGCGACCCTCGCAGTCGTCGAATCCGACGCGCCCGGCGCGTTGCTGGCCCGCGTGGATCGCGGCGAGCGTGTGCTGCGCGCGCTGCGCGGTGCGCTTCAGGGGTCGCAACGACGGCTGGAGTTCGGTCAGGTGTTGCTGGCTTCGGTGGGCAGCACGGCGCCGTTCGTCGGCCTGCTCGGCACCGTCTGGGGCATCTATCACGCGCTCGGCAGCATTGCCGCGAGCGGCCAGGCGATGATCGAAAACGTGGCCGGCCCGGTGGGCGAGGCGCTCATCATGACGGCCTTCGGCCTCGTCGTGGCGATTCCCGCGGTGCTCGCCTATAACGTGCTCGGCCGCCTCGTGCGCCAGATCTCCGACGATCTCGACGGCTTCGCGCACGATCTGCACGCTTACGCCTGCGCGCCGGACGACAGCGCCGCAGCGCGCGATCTCCCGCTGGCTGCGCGCAGCGAAGGCGTCACGCGCGCCGGGGCGCTGTGAAGCGCCGCTGACACGGAGGCACGCATGGCATTCGGCGGACTCGAAAAGAAGCGCGATTCGGCACCGATGGCCGAGATCAACATGACGCCGCTCATCGACGTCATGCTCGTGCTGCTCGTCATTTTCATCATCACCGCGCCGCTGTTTACGCACGCGATCCGGCTCGAACTGCCGCAGGTGGCCGCCGAGGCCGCGCGGCAGACGCCGCAGACCGTCACGCTGTCCATCGACGGCGCGGGCAAGCTCTACTGGAACGCCGCGCCCATTTCGCTCGACGAGCTGCGCCAGCGTTTCGCCGACGCGGGCAAGGCGCCCGAGGCGCAGCAGCCCGACCTGCAGCTACGCGCCGCGCGCGACACGCGCTACGACATCATCGCCCAGGTGATGGGCGCGGCGCAGGCTGCGGGCCTCGCGCGCATCGGTTTCGTGACCGATCCGGCGCCCGCGCAGCATTGATCGTCGCGCGCCGCGAGCACGCTGCGCCCGGCGCCGGCGCGCTCATGTCAAACCGGGCGGAAAGCCCGGCCCAGTCAACGGTATAATCAGCGTTTCCCCGCTTATCACGGGGTCGTTTAGCCAGCGTAGCCCGCCACCCGCCGGCGTCGCAGTCCGGCTGCGAACGACCGGTCCGGTGCATCCGGCACCGACTCCGCCTGAATTTGAACTGAATCGGGCCAGAATCCGCCAGATTCCGCGTTACCCCATCCACACCATGCTCGAAAAATACGTTCCCTCCGACGTCGAATCCGCCGCGCAAGGCGAATGGCGCGACAGCGACGCTTACCGGACGGCCGAAAAGGCCGACAAGCCCAAGTTCTATTGCGTCTCGATGCTGCCGTATCCGTCGGGCAAGCTGCACATGGGCCACGTGCGGAACTACACGATCAACGACGTGATGTACCGCTATCTGCGCATGAACGGCTACAACACGCTCATGCCGATGGGCTGGGACGCGTTCGGCATGCCTGCCGAAAACGCCGCGATGGCCAACGGCGTGCCGCCCGCGCAGTGGACGTACAGCAACATCGAGTACATGAAGGGCCAGATGCAGTCGATGGGTCTCGCGATCGACTGGTCGCGCGAAATCGCCACCTGCAAGCCCGACTACTACAAGTGGAACCAGTGGTTCTTCCTGAAGATGCTCGAAAAGGGCATCGCGTACAAGAAGACCGGCACGGTGAACTGGGACCCGGTCGATCAGACTGTGCTCGCCAACGAGCAGGTGATCGACGGTCGCGGCTGGCGCTCGGGCGCGCTGGTGGAAAAGCGCGAAATCCCGATGTACTACCTGCGCATCACGCAGTACGCCGATGAACTGCTGAACGACCTCGACGGCCTCGGCTGGCCCGAGCGCGTCAAGATCATGCAGCAGAACTGGATCGGCAAGAGCTTCGGCGTGAACTTCGGTTTCCCGTACGAACTCGACGGCGAGAAGACGCTGCTGCGCGTGTTCACCACGCGCGCCGACACGATCATGGGCGTGACGTTCTGCGCGATCGCCGCCGAGCACCCGCTCGCCACGCGCATCGCCCAGGACAAGCCGGAACTGCTGCCTTTCATCGACGAATGCAAGCGTGGCGGCGTCGCCGAAGCCGACATGGCCACGATGGAAAAGAAGGGCGTGGACACGGGCTTCACGGTCACGCATCCGGTCACGGGCGAGCAGGTGCCGGTGTGGATCGGCAACTACGTGCTGATGAGCTATGGCGAAGGCGCCGTGATGGGCGTGCCGGGCCACGACGAGCGCGATTTCGCGTTCGCCAAGAAATACGACCTGCCGATCAAGCAGGTGATCGCGGTGGAAGGCGAGACGTACTCGCTCGACGGCTGGCAGGAATGGTACGGCGACAAGGATCGCGCCGTCACCGTGAACAGCGGCAAGTACGATGGCCTGAACTACGCAGCGGCGGTCGACGCCGTGGCGGCGGACCTGAAGGCGCACGGTTACGGCGACAAGCAGGTCACGTGGCGTCTGCGCGACTGGGGCATCTCGCGCCAGCGCTACTGGGGCACGCCGATCCCGATCATCCACTGCCCGAGCTGCGGCGACGTGCCGGTGCCCGAGCAGGACCTGCCGGTCGTGCTGCCGGAAGACCTCGTGCCGGACGGCACGGGCAACCCGCTCGCGAAGTCGGAAGCGTTCCTGAACTGCAAATGCCCGAGCTGCGGCGCCGACGCGAAGCGCGAAACCGACACGATGGACACCTTCGTCGACTCGTCGTGGTACTTCTACCGCTACGCGGCGCCGGACGCAGTGAACATGGTCGACGAGCGCACCGACTACTGGATGCCGATGGACCAGTACATCGGCGGCATCGAGCACGCGATTCTTCACCTGCTGTACTCGCGTTTCTGGGCGAAGGTCTCGCGCGATCTCGGCCTCGTGAAGTTCGGCGAACCGGCGAAGAACCTGCTCACGCAGGGCATGGTGCTCAACGAAACGTTCTATCGCGAAGACGCGTCGGGCAAGAAGACCTGGTATAACCCGGCCGACGTCACGGTCACGCACGACGACAAGGGTCGTCCGACCGGCGCGACGCTCAACAGCGACGGTCAGGCCGTCGTGCTGGGCGGCATCGAGAAGATGTCGAAGTCGAAGAACAACGGCGTCGATCCGCAGGTGCTGATCGATCAGTACGGCGCCGACACCGCGCGTCTCTTCACGATGTTCGCGGCGCCGCCCGAGCAGCAGCTCGAATGGTCGGGCGCGGGCGTGGAAGGCGCGAGCCGCTTCCTGCGCCGCGTCTGGTCGTTCGGCTACACGAACGCGGAAGCGATCCGCTCGCGCGCGACGTTCGACGCCGCTGCGCTCACGGACGCCGAAAAGGCGCTGCGCCGCGAAGTCTATGGCGTGCTCAAGCAGGCCGACTTCGACTATCAGCGTCTGCAATACAACACGGTTGTGTCGGCGGCGATGAAGATGCTCAACGCCATCGACGGTGCGAAGACCGCCGGCGCGGGCGTGCAGCGCGAGACGTTCGGCGTGCTGCTGCGCGTGCTTTATCCGGTCGTGCCACACCTCACGTTCGAACTGTGGAAGCTGCTCGGTTACGCCGACGAATACGGCACGCTGCTCGACGCGCCCTGGCCGAAGGTCGATGAACAGGCGCTCGAACAGGCCGAGATCGAACTCGTGCTCCAGGTGAACGGCAAGGTGCGTGGCGCCGTGACCGTCGCCAAGGATGCGCCGAAGGATGCGATCGAAGCGGCAGCGCTCGCTCACGAGATGTTCGTCAAGTTCGCGGAAGGCCGCGCACCGAAGAAGATCATCGTCGTGCCGGGCCGTCTCGTGAACGTCGTCGTCTGACGTGCCTCCCAGGCCGGCGCGCGCGTGCAAGCGCACCGCGCGCCGGCCGAACTGAATCTGTCGCGAACCCAGGAGTCCACGTGATTCGCAGATCGTTCCTGTTAGTGGCGAGCAGCGCCCTGATGCTCTCGGCGTGCGGTTTTCAGCTGCGCGGCGAGCAGAACTACGCGTTCAAGCGCCTTGCCATCGTCGGCGCTCCCCCGCCCGTGGCGGCGCGCCTTACGCGCATGATCGAAGGCGGCAGCGATTCGGTCGTGGTCGATTCCACGGCCAACGCCGACGCCGTGCTGCGCGTGGGCGAATCGCGCAGCTTCAGCACGCTGACGCTGAGCTCGCTCGGCGCCGTCGAGGAATACCAGGTCAACTATTCGCTCAACTACGCGCTGATGGCGCCGGACGGTTCGCCGCTGATCCGCCCGAGCACGATCGCGCTCAACCGCGCGATGACCTATAGCGACCAGTATTCGACCGCGAAGGTGACCGAGTCGGATCTGCTGTTCGCCGACATGCAGAACGACGCGGTCGATCAGCTCACGCGCCGCCTCGCGGTGCTCAAGACGCTGCATCCGACGCCTGATCAGGTCGTGCCGGGCGTCGCGCCGCGCGCGCCGCTGCCGCCGCCGCCGCTCTGATCGCCGGGTCGGTCACCGGGTCGATCGCTGCACGGATCGGCCCGCGTTGACGCTGTTTTTGTTCTCCTTCTAAAGCGCTCTTCATGCAACTGCGACTGGACGCACTCGAGCCGCACCTCGCCAAGGGGATGGCCGGCCTGTACGTCGTCTTCGGCGACGAGCATCTGCTCGCCCAGGAGGCGTGCGACCGCATCCGGGCGAGCGCGCGCGCCGCGGGCTTTACCGACCGCTCGGTGTTCACGGTCGAGCGCGGTTTCGACTGGAGCGCGCTGCTCGGCGCGAGCCAGTCGATGTCGCTGTTCGGCGATCGCCAGCTGGTCGAGTTGCGCATTCCGACCGGCAAGCCCGGCAAGGAAGGCGCGGATGCGCTGAAGACGCTCGCGAAGTCGGGCAATCCCGATGTGCTGACGCTCGTCACGCTGCCGCGTCTCGATGCGGCCACGCAGAAGTCCGCGTGGTTCACGGCGCTCGCCGAAGGCGGAGTGGCGATCAAGATCGATCCGGTCGAGCGCGCCGCGCTGCCGAACTGGATCGGTCAGCGTCTGGGCATGCAGGGCCAGCGCGTCGCGCCCGGCGAAGATGGCCGCCGCTCGCTGCAGTTCGTCGCGGAGCGCGTCGAAGGCAACCTGCTGGCGGCGCATCAGGAAATCCAGAAGCTCGGGCTGCTGTATCCGCAAGGCGTCCTGAGCTTCGAGCAGATTCACGACGCCGTGCTCAACGTGGCGCGCTACGACGTCTTCAAGCTCAACGAAGCCATGCTGACCGGCGACGCGGGCCGCCTCGCGCGCATGCTCGACGGGTTGCAGGGCGAGGGCGAAGCCTCGGTGCTGGTGCTGTGGGCCGTCGTCGAGGAAATCCGCACGCTGCTGCGCATCAAGCGCGGTGTGGGCGCGGGCAAGCCGCTCGCCATGCTGCTGCGTGAAAACCGCGTCTGGGGACCGCGCGAGCGCCTGATCGGGCCGGCGCTTTCGCGTCTTTCCGAAGCGACGCTGGAGCGCGGTCTCGCGCTCGCGGCGCGGCTCGACCGGCAGGTCAAGGGCCTCTCGGGGCAGGCGCGCGGCGACTGGCGCAATGCGCTGCCGCCCGATGCATGGGATGGCCTGTTCGAACTCGCGATGATGGTGGCCGCGCCGCGCGACACCGCGCCGCCGCCGCGCACCGGCGCGCGCAG
>NZ_JAAGPN010000032.1:0-48862 GCF_017104805.1 Paraburkholderia sp. Ac-20347
TGGGCGCGGCAGGCATGGCGCCGAACACCGCCACGGGCAGCACCGGCGCGAACGGCGACACCAGCGGCTACGGCTCGCCTGGCAGCACGGGCGTGGGCGGCGGCATGGGCACCGGCACGGGCTCGACGCCGAACAAGGCGCCCGCGACTGCGCCAGGCAACAACGGCAATAGCGGCAACATGCAGTCGATGCCGCAAAGCACCTCGCCGAATACCACGCAGTGATGCGCTCGATTCTTCACTCAACCTCAGGCATCCGGCTTGCGCTAGTTCGTCCATGATGACGTGAGCCGATGCTGCAGCGACACCGTCGAAGGAGTGCGTGATGACGAGCGAATTGAAGGGTTTGAAGCATTGCAAGGTGGCGATACTCGCCGTGGATGGATTCGAGGAAGTGGAGCTCACCGAGCCGCAGAAGGCGCTGATCGAAGCGGGTGCGCGTGTCGAGGTGATATCGAGCGAGCCCGGCGAAATTCAGGGCTTTCGTCATGTCGATAAAGGGTCGCGCGTGAAAGTCGATCGCACCTTCGCACAAGCGAAGCCCGACGACTACGACGCCGTGGTGCTGCCCGGCGGCGTGATCAACGGCGACGCGATTCGTCTGATTCCCGAGGCGCAGGCATTCGTGAAATCGGCCAACGCTGCACACAAGCCCATCGCGGCGATCTGCCATGGCGGCTGGCTTCCGGTATCGGCGGGCATCGTGAAGGGGCACACCATGACGAGCTGGCCTTCTCTGCAGGACGATATTCGCAACGCGGGCGGCACGTGGGTCGATCAGCGCGTGGTGCGTGACGGCAATCTCGTCACGAGTCGCAAGCCTGATGATCTGCCGGCCTTCAACGCCGAATTGATCGCATGCCTCACCGCGTCGCTCAAGAGTGAGTACGCATCCCGTCACGCGGGCAAGTCGCAGCGCTGATCGTTATCGATAAGGATTTCGATATGAATATCCACTACCGGAACGATGCGCCGCAATTCGACGGCGCGAATCTGATGATGCATTTCGTCGCCGAAGTGGACGGCGAGCTGCTCGATTGCGCGATCACCGCCGAAGCACTCGAAGATCACTTCGGCGCGGAATCGGCGCTTGAAGGACAACTGCAGGACGCCTACGCGCGCGGTCGTGCACGTATTCGCACCGTGTGCAGCGAGGCGATCGAACAGACTGGCGGCAGCGTGGTGCTGCATAGCGGGCGCTTCCGCATGTCGGATTGATCGAGCAAGGAGAACGATTATGTCTCTAATCGTTGCAAGCCGCTTCACGACGTTCAATGACGCCGAAGCGGCCATCGGACGGTTGCACAACAGCGGCTTCGTCGACGACGATGTCTCGCTGTTCTACGTGAATCCAGGCGGCCAGCACGCCCGCTTTCCCGTGGGCGGCGACCGCTTTGCCGATCCCCAGTCACGCTGGGCTTCGCTTGGCGCAGGAGCGGGAGCAGGCGTCGGCGCGCTTGCAGGCGTGGTCATCGCCATCGTGCTTTCGCTCCTCTTTTTACGTTCGCTGCTCGTGCTGGCCGTCGCGGCCGGCGTGGGCGCCTATGTGGGCACCCTCGCGGGCGCGCTGCTGGAAACGCGCGGCGGCGGCCGCGGCGAGCGTCCCGACATCAGTCATGAACCGGACGGCACCCCGCGCGGACGCGAATCGGGCGTCCTCGTGGCCGTGCATGTGAACGCGGAAACGCAGCGCGAAGCCGCCGACGTATTGGGCGCAGCGGGCGGCGTGGAAGTCGAGCGCGCGCACGGCCGCTGGCAACAAGGCAAATGGGCTGATTTCGATCCGACTCAAACCGTCGAGCCCCTGCATTCCGCGCCGCGCTGAATGTGTGCGATTGTGCGCGGCGGTGACTTTTTAAATCGCTTTATCGAAGACCGGAGGACGTCATGCTTCAATACGCAGTTATTTTCTTCATCATCGCGATCATCGCCGCCGTATTCGGTTTCGGCGGCATTGCAGCCGGCGCGGCATCCATTGCGAAGATTCTGTTCTTCATCTTCATCGTGGTGTTTCTCGTTACGCTGTTGCTCGGCGTCGTGCGGCGCGGGTGAAGCTTTCTCGCCAGGATGCTTTAAAAAAACGGCCCGCAAAAATGCGGGCCGTTTTTCTTTGCTTATACCTTGCGTAGCGTGGCGATCGCGAGTTCGCGAAACCAGCGATTGCCGTCGTCGTTATCGAAGGTTTCGTGCCAGTGCACGGTGACTTCGACTTGAGGCATTTCCAGCGGCAGTGGAAAAATCGCAAACTGATCGAGTTCGTTGAAAAAACGCGCGACGCGTTGTGGCAGCGTCACCATCCAGTTCGTGCGTAGAAGGATTTGCGGTACGACGGAAAAATGCGGTACGCGCAGTGCAATCTTGCGATTGAGGCCTGCCGTACGCATCGAATCGTTGATGGTGCGGTGGCTGCTCTCGCTCGACACGACCATGATGTGCTGCATGTCGAGAAAGCGCTCGCGCGACATGCGCCGCGCGGGCAGACCGGCGCGACGGCGTGTCATGCAGACATAAGGCTCGTCGAAGAGCAGCGCGTGACGCGTATGCGGCTTGAGCGCCGGGAGATTGCCGATGGCGAGATCGAGCTGGCCGAGGCGCAATTGCTCGGTCACGTCGGCGACCGGCGACTGGCGCGCTTCGAGCGTCACGTTCGGCGCGACTCGCTGGAGCATTTCGCACAACGGCGGCAGAAAGAATTGCTCGCCCGCATCGGTCATCGATAAATGGAATTCGCGTGAACTGGTGCCCGGATCGAACGGTTCGGCGTGCCGCAACGCTTCGCGTATCGACGCAATCGCGCGCCCGAGCGGCAGCGCGAGTTGCTGCGCCGTTGGCGTGGGCAGCATGCCATCAGGAGAGCGAACGAATAATGGATCGTCGAATAGAGCGCGCAAGCGGCCCAGTGCATAACTGATGGCGGGTTGCGAAAGACCGAGACGTTCGCCCGCACGCGTGAGACTGCGCTCCTCGAGGATCGCCTGAAACACGCGCACGAGATTCAGATCGGCATCGTTGAAATCCGCCATATTTATGCACTTGATAATATTGATGAATTTGACAGATATCTTAGCTCAAACCTAGACTCGTCTCATCCATTTCAAGGGGACGGTCTTATGGGTTGCATGGACCAGGATGCCGCGCTGTCGAGCGAGGCCCGGCAGTCGGCACAGCGTCTCGCGTTGCCGGCCTTGCTGCAAGCACGCGCCGCACGCGATGGCGACGCGCCGCTGTTCTCGGATCGACGCACGCGCTGGAGCGCCGCTCAGGCGCTCGATATTGCGGCTCGGCGCGCGGGAACGCTGGTGGCGCAAGGGATTCGTCGCGGCGACCGTGTTGCGCTGCTGTGCAGCAATCGCAGCGAATTCATGGAGATCGTGCTGGGATGCGGCTGGCTCGGCGCGGTGGTCGTGCCGATCAACACGGCTTCGCGCGGCATGCAGCTCGAGCACATTCTCGCGAATTCGGGCGCGCGTTTGCTGGTCGCCGAAACGCAATTAGTGAGCGCTGTCTACGCGCTCGACGCAGCGCGCATCGTCCTCGAATCGATCTGGCTGATCGACAGCCGCGAAGACGGCGAAGCGGACGAAACGGCACGAAGCGCCGCAACACCGGTTCAACGGCAAACGCTGCCGCCACTCGCGGAGCCGATTCCCGCTGCCGATCTCGGCGACGGCGATCCGTTGGCGATTCTCTATACCTCGGGCACGTCGGGGCTCTCGAAGGGCGTGATTTGCCCGCACGCGCAGTTCTTCTGGTGGGCGCGTTATACGGCGGCCAATCTCGGCGTCGTGCGTGGCGACGTGCTTTACACCTGCCTGCCGCTATTTCATACGAATGCGCTCAATGCGTTTTTTCAGGCGCTGACTTCCGATGCCGAACTGGTCGCCGACCGTCGTTTTTCAGCGAGCGGTTTCTTCGGCGCGCTGATCGAAACGAACGCGACCGTGACCTACGTGCTCGGCGCAATGGTGCCGATATTGCTGGGCCGCGCGGCGACAGAACAGGAGCGCGCGCATCGTGTGCGGATCGCGCTTGCTCCGGGCGTGCCGGGGCATTTTCAACAGGCATTCACCGACCGTTGCGGCATCGCTTTGCTCGACGGTTATGGATCGACGGAAACCAATTTTGTTCTGGGTGGCGGCATCGACGAGCAGCGCCCTGGTTTGATGGGCAAACTCGCATCGGGCTTCGACGCTCGCGTAGTGGATGAAAACGACCATCCTCTGCCCGACGGCGTCGCGGGCGAATTAATCGTTCGCGCCGATACGCCTTTCGCTTTCGCGAGCGGTTATTTCGGCATGCCCGACAAGACCGTGGAAGCGTGGCGCAATCTCTGGTTTCATACTGGCGACCGCGTGGTGCGCGAAGCCGACGGCTACTATCGCTTCGTCGATCGCCTCAAGGATGCCATTCGTCGACGCGGCGAAAATATTTCTTCATACGAAGTGGAGCAGGTACTGCTGAGCCATCCCGCCGTGGAGACAGCGGCGGTGTTCGCGGTGCAATCCGAATTCGCCGAAGACGAGGTGATGGCGTCGCTCGTGCTGCGCGAAGGCGCGATGCTCGAAGCGCTCGAACTGATTCGCTTTTGTGAGCCGCGTCTGCCGTATTTCGCGGTGCCGCGTTTTCTCGATTTCGTCGGCGATCTGCCGCGCACGGAGAACGGCAAGATCCAGAAATACAAACTGCGCGAGCGCGGCATTACCGCGACTGCGTGGGATCTGGAGAAGTCGGGTTATAAATTGAAGCGCACGTAAAGGGCGCGAAAAGAGCCTTTAAAGAAGCGATAAAACGTTCGCCCGTCTCGCATCGAACGAGACTGGAATCATCCCGGCGCGCGGGACATGTGCGCCCCATAAATGCAGCACCCCATCGGATGTGCCGTCACACGGCACTGGAGGCAGCATGGCAAGCACCTCGACCTGCCGCGCGGACGCGCCCGGCGCTTCACAGAAAGACGCACACGAACACGGTGTCACTCAATCCGATGTCGTTGCGCGCGATCCGCGCGCGTTGCGTCGCATCGTCATGGCTTCCGTCGCGGGCAATGCGCTCGAATGGTACGACTTCTTTCTCTATAGCACGGCGGCCGCGCTGGTATTCGGCGAATTGTTCTTTCCCAAAGGCACCGATCCATTGATCGGCACGCTCGCGGCTTTCGCGGGCTTCGCCGTGGGTTTCGCGGCGCGCCCATTCGGTGGCGTGTTGTTCGGCCATATCGGCGACCGCTATGGACGCAAGGGCGCGCTCGTCTGGACGCTCTCGCTGATGGGCGGCGCCACGTTTCTGATCGGCTTGCTGCCCACGTACGGCCAGGTCGGCATGTGGGCGCCCGCGCTGCTCGTGGTGCTGCGCGTGGTGCAAGGCGTGGCGTCGGGTGGCGAGTGGGGCGGCGGCGTGCTCATGATCAGCGAATCGGCGCCGCCGGAAAAGCGCGGCTTTTACGCGTCGTGGAGCCAGATCGGTGTCGGTGGCGGCTTCGTGTTGTCGGCGGCCGTGTTCTTCGCCGTGCAGATGCTCCCACACGACAGCTTCATGAGTTGGGGCTGGCGCGTGCCGTTTCTGCTGTCCATCGTGATCTTCGGCGTGGGTGTCTATATTCGCTCGACGCTGCCGGAAAGCGCGGAGTTCGCGAAGTCCGAAGCCGCCGGCAAGACCTCGCATATGCCCGTGCTCGATGCGATCCGAAAGCATCCGCGCGCGATTCTGGTGGCAATGGGTCTGCGCGTTGCGGAAAACGGCGGCTCGTATATCTTTCTCGCGTTTTCGCTTGTCTACGGCAAATTCATCGGCATTCCGGGCGCGGTGATGCTGGCGGGCGTGATGGTTTCGATGACGGTCGAACTCGTCACGATGCTGCTCTGGGGACGGCTTTCGGATCGCATTGGCCGCAAGCCGGTTTATCTGATCGGCGCGGTGGGACTCATGGTGGTCGCGTTCCCGTTCTTCTGGCTGCTCGATACGCAGGTGCCCGCGCTCGTCTGGCTCGCGTTGCTGCTGGGTAATGCGGTTTGTCACGGTGCGATGATCGGCACGCAACCGAGCCTGATGGGCGAACTCTTCAGCACGGAAGTACGCTACTCCGGCATGGCGCTCGGGCATGAAATTGCCTCGGTGTTCGCGGGCGGTCTGTCGCCGCTGGTCGCGACTGCACTGCTGGCGAAGTATCACGCCGCCTGGCCTGTTGCGCTGATGTTGATGGCGATGGGCGCGATTACCGTCGTTGCACTGATCTGCACGCGCGAAACCGTGCGTCGTGAAGCGCAATGACTCCAATCGATAAGGATATCGAATCAATGCAATCGAATGCTTATGATGGCGCGTTGCTGTGTGCGGGCGTGGAAGTGCCGTATCGGCGTCAGGCGCCGGAAGGTACGACCGGCGATCTGCTGGCGCAAGCCTTCGACGCCGCGCTCGCCCAATCGGGATTCACGGCGCGCGAGGTCGATGGCCTGGGCGTGGCGTCGTTCACGCTCGCGCCCGATCACGCGATCGACATGGCGTGGCGTCTTGGCCTGAGTCCGCGCTGGTGCATGGACGACTGTCATGGCGGGGCGAGCGCGATCAATCTGCTTCAGCATGCAATACGCGCGATCCAGAGCGGCGATGCGAATGTCATCGTGCTGTTGTCGGGCGATCGTTTCGAGCCCGCCGATTTCAAACGCCTCGTCGAGCACTACAACCTGACCACGCGCACGTGGCTGCGTCCGCTCGAAAGCGGCGGCCCGAATGCGCTGTTCGCGATGCTCACGCAGCGCCACGCGCAACGACACGGCTTGTCGCGCGCCGATTACGGTGCGCTTTGCGTGGCGCAGCGCGAATGGGCCGCGCGCAATCCGCAGGCGGTGTATCGCACGCCGCTTTCACTGGACGACTATCTGCACGCGCCTGTCGTGGCCGAACCGCTGGGCCGCTACGACTGCGTGCCGGTGGTGTGCGGCGCGAATGCCGTCGTGGTCGCGCGCGCCGATCTCGCGAAGCCGGGTCGTCATGTGGCCGTGCGCGCGTTGCAGTGTCGCTACAACGCGGATCATCAGGCCGGAGACGGTCTGCAGACCTCGCTCGCGACGCTCGCGCCGGAGCTTTGGCGCACGGCGAACGCCGCGCCGGATGACATGGATCTCGCCTGTGTCTACGACGATTATCCGGTGATGACGCTCGTGCAACTCGCCGATCTCGGCTTCGCGCCCGATGGCGATCTGCGCGCGCTGATCGCACGTATCGCCACGCATGCGTTGCCCGTCAACACCTCGGGCGGCCAGTTGTCGGCAGGGCAGGCGGGCGCGGCGGGCGGCATGCATGGCCTCGTGGAAGCCATTACGCAATTGCGCGGCACAGCGGGCGAACGCCAGGTCGCGCGAGCGCGACGCGCGCTGGTGAGCGGCTATGGCATGGTCGAATATCGCTACGGCATGTGCGCGAACGCGGTCGTGCTCGAAGCCGTGCAAGGCGAAGTGCAAGGAGAAGCGCAATGACGCTCGACGTATTTCGCTGCACAGCGTGCGGCACGACACTCTTTCCCGCGCGCTATCGCTGTCCCGCATGCGGCGGCGCGCAGTGGGCGACGTTGGCCGCCGCGAGTGGCAAGGTTGTCGCGGCCACGACGGTGACGCATCGTGTCGGCGCCGCCGGAGCGGGCGAGGTTCATCTCGCGAGCGTCGAGACCGAGGCCGGTCCGATGATCATCGCCCGTCTCGAATCGGCCGCGCGCGAGGGCGACACCGTTTCGCTCGATGTCGACGACGAACACCGCATCGTGGCGCGCACGCGCTCTGCATCGAACCCGCAAGTCCGCTAACCAGTTCAAAGGGGAAGTCGTGAGGAAGCCGTTCGCTTATATCATGTATTTCGGAATGCTTACGTTATCGGGAATCTCCGGAATCGCGCACGCGCAGAGCAGCGTGACGATCTACGGCATCATCGACGACGGCGTGACCTGGAGCAGCAATCAGGGCGGTCATAGTGCGGTTCAACTGCACAGCAGCATCTCGCAGGGCAATCGCTGGGGCCTGCGTGGCAACGAGGATCTGGGCGGCGGCACGAGCGCGATATTTCGGCTGGAGAATGGCTTCAACGTCAATACCGGTGCGATGAGCCAGGGTGGCCGCCTGTTCGGCCGACTTGCCTACGTGGGGCTCGCGAACGAGCATTACGGCACACTCACGCTGGGCCGCCAGGGCGAGGCGATCGGCGACTATATTGGCACGCTGTCGGCCAACGGCAGTTTGCCGGGCGGCATCCTGTTTCCGCATCCGGGCGACCTCGACAACAACGGCATCGACTTTCACCTGAACAACGCGGTGCGCTATGTCACGCCGACGGTGGCCGGTTTCAGCGGCATGGCCACGTACAGTTTCGGCGGCGTGGCAGGCAATATGGCGCAGAACAGTGCGAAGTCGTTCGCGCTGCAATACATCAACGGCAGCCTGCAACTGGTGGGCGCGTTCACGTCGATCGATCATCCCGCGCAAGCCGTGCCGGAAGGCGTGTGGACCGCGTCCAATACCGTGAGCGGCAATTACGGGCTCGCGGCGGGCAGCTACAAGGTGTTTGGACTTGGCGCGGCGTACACGATCGGATCGCTCAAACTCAGCGCGGACTGGACGCATACGCAGTTCGGCGATCTCGATCCCACGCTCGGTGCGAAGATCGGTGGCCATGTGACTTTCAATATCGGCGAAATCGTGGCGAGCTATATGCTCACGCCGACTTTGCAACTGGGCGCGGCTTATAGCTATACGGAGGGCAATGTGTCCGCCACGGGGCAGGCGCCGCATTATCACGAAGCCGATGCCAGCGTGGATTACTACCTCTCGAAGAGCACCGACGTCTACGCGAGCGCAACCTATATGCGCGCGGGCGGCGGGGCAGTGGCGGATCTCGCGCCGGTATTGTCGGCGTCGAGTTCGATCAATCAGGTGGCGTTGCGGCTGGGGATTCGCAAGCGGTTTTGAAGTAAAACATCGCGTGGCGCGAATCGGAATGATCGTGCCACGCGAGTTAGTCAGGATGTCGAATTAAATTCAGGCGATGGTATCGACCACGCCGCCGTCCACGCGCAGCGCCGCGCCCGTGGTGGCGGAAGCCTGCGTCGAGCACGCATAGACGACCATGTTCGCCACTTCCTCCACGCTCGCGGCGCGGCGGATGATCGACGAAGCGCGGTGTTGCTGCACGAACGCCGCTGCCACTTCTTCCACGGGTTTGCCGGTCTTCGCCACTTCTTCCTTCAGCATGGCTTCGACGCCTTCCGAAAGCGTCGGTCCGGGCAGCACAGAATTCACCGTCACGCCAGTGCCGGCGAGTCGTTTGGCGAGGCCGCGTGCCACGGCGAGTTGCGCAGTCTTGGTCATGCCGTAGTGAACCATGTCGGCGGGAATATTGAGTCCCGATTCCGACGAAATAAACACGATGCGCCCCCATCCCTGCTTGGCCATCGCGCCCGCGTAGGCGCGCGAAAGACGCACGCCCGACATGACGTTGGTTTCGAAAAAGCGCAGCCACTCGCTATCGGGAATCTCGAAGAAGTCCTGCTGCTGAAACACGCCGAGATTGTTCACGAGGATATCGACTTTCGGATGCGCTTTCACGAGCGCCTCGCAGCCCTGCGCATTCGACAGATCGCCGACGAAACCCTGCACCTGCGCGCCCGGCACCGCGGCGCGGACGGCGGCTTCGGCTTCGCTCACGTTACCGGCGTGGCGGCTGCTCACGATCACGGTCGCGCCGCTCTCCGCGAGTCCTTTGGCGGTGGCGAGGCCGATGCCCGCCGCCGAACCGGTTACGAGCGCGAGCTTTCCAGACAGGTCGATCTTCATCGTGGCTCCTTGCAATCGATTGGGGGATGAACGGAACGGGCAGTGTACTGCGCGGATTGTCCGGCTGCGCTCAGGGCTTGCATTTTATTTCGATCGATATAGAATTCGTCGTTACTGTATCGATTGATATAAAACGGATTCATCCGGAAGGAAAGCAAACATGTCAGCCCCGCCCTCCACGCTTGGTGTCCGTGCGCCCGAGCGGCTCGACGCCGCGGCCCTGTTCGCAACGCTTGCGGGTCTGTGTGGCAGCTTCGTCGCCATCGGTCTCGCGCGTTTCGCGTACACGCCGCTGATTCCGCAGCTGATCCAAGCGCACTGGTTCACGGCTTCGCAGGCCGTTACGCTCGGCGCGGCCAACTTCGCCGGGTATTTGCTGGGCGCGTTGCTCGGGCGGCCCATCGCGCACGCGCTCACGAACCGGCACGCGCTGCGCGTGCTCATGGCGACGGCCACGATCGCGTTTTTCGCGTGCGCGTACCCGCTGTCCGTCGCGTGGTTTTTCGCGTGGCGGCTCGCATCCGGCGTGGCGGGCGGCGCGATCATGGTGCTGGTCGCCACATCGATTCTTCCGCACGTGCCGCCCGCGCGCCGCGGCTTTGTGAGCGGAATGATCTTTCTCGGGCTGGGTCTGGGCATTGCCGCTTCGGGCACGCTGATTCCGTCGTTGCTGCACTATGGGTTGCGCGCGGCGTGGTTCGGGCTGGGTGCGCTCGCGTCGCTGCTCACGGCGATCAACTGGTTCGGCTGGCCGCGCACCGACGCGCCGGTTGCCGCCGTGTCCGCGCCTGCGCATCGCGCTGCGTTACCGACGCAAACAGCGTTGCGCGTGCTGTACGCGCAGTACGCGGCCAATGCGCTCGGTCTCGTGCCGGTCATGGTGTTGCTCGTCGATTATGTGGCGCGCGGTCTCGGGCGCGGCGCGTCGACGGGCGCGCATATCTGGGTGCTCTACGGCATGGCGGCGATTGCAGGGCCGATCGTGTGCGGACAACTCGCCGACCGCATCGGCTTCAAGCTCGCATGGCGTTTCGCGCTGGCGATTCAGATGTTTGCTGTCGCGTTGCTTGCGATGTCGAATCACACGGCCGCGATTTTCGTGGCCACGCTGATTCTCGGTGCGTTGACGCCGGGCGTCGTGCCGCTCGCGCTCGGCCGCATTCACGAGCTGGTGCCGCATGATCATCTCGAGCAACGGGCCGCATGGAGCCGCGCCACGACGGCGTTCGCACTTTTTCAGGCGCTGGGCGGCTACGGATATTCCTTCCTCTTCTCGCACACGCACGAAAACTACGCGCTGATTTTCGCGTGCGGCGCGGTGGCGCTTGCACTTGCTTTTGCGGCGGATCTGGCGTCCCATCGCTTATCCAGACGCTGATGCGCGAATAACTGCGCCGTCGATCCCATGCGCCCGCATGCTTCAAAGCATGCGGGCGTTTTTACGTGTGATTGATCGGATGAATACGCGTGAACCTGTTTTCGCTCAGCCCGGACAACAGTGTGTTTCGTTAACGTGCATTGTCGCGTTAAACTACGACTCATAGAATCCGAGTTACACGTTGCGACGGTGCAACGATCCACAGGAGCAGCAGCATGTCCAAGCGTATTTTGATTATCGGGGCCGGTTTCGCCGGCATGTGGAGCGCACTGAGCGCGGCGCGTTTGATCGACGAAGCGGGTCGCGCGGACGTCGAAGTCGCCCTGATCGCGCCGGAGCCGCATCTGCACGTGCGTCCGCGACTGTATGAAGAAGGGCCGGAAAACATGAAGGCGCCGCTCACGGACATCTTCCGCGAAGCGGGCGTGAAGTTCGTGCAGGGCAGCGTGGAGCGCATCGATCTCGCCGCTCATGCTGTGCATGGCGTCGATGCGAATCAGCGCGCCTTCACGATGTCCTATGACCGGCTCGTGCTCGCCACGGGCAGCAAGTTGTTCCGCCCGGCCATCGCGGGCCTTGAGGAGCACGCCTTCAGCGTCGATCAGATCGACGAAGCGGCGTTGCTCGAAGCGCATATCCGCAACCTGGCGCAGCAGCCCGACACGCCCGCGCGCAACACGGTCGTGGTGGCGGGCGGCGGCTTCACCGGTATCGAAACGGCCGCGGAAATGCCGGCGCGTTTGCGCGCCGCGCTGGGCGAGCAGGCCAACGTGCGCGTGGTCGTCGTGGAGCGCAACGAGGCGATTGGTCCCGATCTTGGCCCCGGCCCGCGTCCGGTGATCGAGCAGGCGCTGAGCGAACTCGGCGTGCAGTGGAAACTGGGGCAGGGCGTGAGCGCGGTCGATGCGCAGGGTGTGACCCTGGCCGACGGCGAGCGCATCGCGTCGAATACGGTGATCTGGACGGCCGGCGTGCGTGCGAGCGCGTTGACCGAGCAGATTCCCGCGCGTCGCGACGCGGCGGGCCGTCTTTATGTGGATCGCCATCTCGCGGTCGAGGGCGTGCCGGGCGTGTACGCAACGGGCGACGTCGCGAGCGCGGCCACCGACGACGAGGGCAACCGCACGCTCATGTCGTGTCAGCACGCGATGAATCTCGGCCGCTCGGCCGGGCACAACGCCGCCGCCGATCTGCTGGGTCTCGACGCGCTGCCGTACAGCCAGCCGAAATACGTGACCTGTCTCGATCTCGGCCCGTGGGGCGCGGTCTATACGGAAGGCTGGGAACGCGAAGTGAAGATGAGCGGCCAGGAAGCCAAGGCGCTCAAGCATCGCATCAACACCGAATGGATCTATCCGCCGCGCGCGGAGCGTGAAGAGGTGTTCGCGTCCGCCGATCCGCGCCGGATCGTGGTGGCCTGAGCCCGCTGCGCTGAGTGTAGGAAATGAAAAAGGCCCTTGAACAAGGGCCTTTTTTCATAATTTCCGCCAACGCGAAAATTAACGCGCGAGCTGAGGTATGTATTTAAGCCCGATCGCTGCGGCGATTGGCGGCGCGGTCGGCGAACCACTCGACCACGTGATGCGCGTGGCTCGCAGGCGCCTTGGAATGCGCGCGGGAAGCGAGATCGGCGAGCGTGTGCTTTTCGAGTTCCGCACGCATGCTGCGCTCGGCGGCCTGCATGACGGCGTGGATCGAGCAGGTGCCGCGCGTGGCCCAGGCGGGCGCCTCGCCCTCGAACAGCGCGCATTGCGAGCGGATTTCGCGGCAGTCGAACAGACGCTTGTCGCCGTCGATGGCGTCGACCACGTCTTGCACGGTGATGTGTTCCGGCGCGCGCGCAAGCGCGAAGCCGCCGCGCACGCCTTCGGTGGCCGAGACGATGCCCGCCTTCGAGAGGCGCGTGAACAGCTTGGCCGCGTAATCGACCGAGACGCCCTGCATCTCGGCGAGATCGCGCACGCTCGCCTCGCGCACGCCCGAAGGGTTGGCGAGATAGAGCAGGCAATGCAAACCGTATTCGACACCGGTGCTGATGAAAGACATGACGATACCGCGACTGACTGAATCGGAGTTACAAGATTAACACAGGCGAGCGGCGCGCGTCAGGCCGTCTGGGCCGGCAACAAACCCAGCAGCGTGAGCGCGGGCGCGACGGCATGCACGAGCCAGTCGCGCTCCGGTCGAATCCGCGCGATCACGCGCAGGCCCAGCAAGACGGCGAGCAGATGTTGCGCGGCCTCTTGCGCGCCGACTGTCCGCGCAATCTCACCGCTGGCCTGACCGGCTTGCACGCAGCGCAGGAAGAAGTCGCGGATCTGCACGATTTCGGCGGCGAGCGCGTCGCGCAGTTCTTCGTCGTCGGGCGTGGCTTCGAGGACGGAATTGACCATCAGGCAGCCGCGTTTGCCCGGATCGTCGAGCGAGCGCTGCACGGTCTCCGCGAAGAAGCCGGCGATCGCGGTGCCCGGCGTGCCCGCGGCTTCGTGGCGCGCGATGCGCTCGCGCAGCGACTGCTGCAAATAGTGATCGAGCACGCGTAAAAACAGGGCGCGCTTGTCGCCGAACGCGTTATAGAGGCTCGGCTGCGTGAGCCCGGTGGCCTTGACGAGATCGCGCGTGGAAGTGGCTTCGTAGCCGCGCGCCCAGAACGCGTCGCACGCGGCGTTCAGCACGTCGGTTTCGTCGAATTCGCGAGGGCGGCCCATCGATGGCTCCGTGGCAGGGAAGCCATCATTTTAGATCAATCGATATGAAACGGGTGGCTCAGCTTGCCGCGCCCATTTCCGGATCGCTAATGCTGTCTCGACCGGTTTCCACGCGGCCCGCGAAACGGCGCACGGTGGCTTCCGCGCCATTCGCGGCGCTCAGCGTGAAGTCGTACCAGCCGCCCGAGGCGTCGAGCGGCCAGTGCTGCGTGGCGCGTGCGCCAGGCGCGAGCGTGAAGACCCACGGTCCGTCGTGCCGATAGGCGTTCGAGATCACGTTGCAGGTGGCGGATTCGCGGCCTGCGTTGATGATCGCGATGCTGATGCCCGTTGCGCCGCCGTTCGTCGCCACGTCGTAGCTCACCTGAATTTCCACGCTCGCATCGTGCTGCGTGTGATCGACGTTGCCCGCGAAACTGCGATGAAAGCCGTTGGGGCCGAGCACCCAGAGATCGTAGGCGCCCGCGTCCGTGGAAACGGGTGTCCAGGTGTCGGCGAGATGCTTGCCCGCTTCGACGGTATAGCGTCGCGGCGCGCGGTCGAGATGGCGCTTGTCGTAGACGTGAAAGACCGCGCCCGCGCTGCCTTCGTTGCTGAAGACGAGATGCACTTCGCGATGTTTCGCATCGACGCTCGCGTGCGTATGCAGCCGATACGGCAGCGCGCGCGACGGCCGGACGGCGCGCGCCTGATGCGGCATCGTCTGTTCGCTTTCGGCGGGCGCACGCACGGTTTTGAGCGCACTTTGCTGGGCGTTGAGCGCATCGGCGGCGGCGCGCGTGGGCGCGGGAAACGTCGTGGCGGGCCGGTCGTTCGGCGTGCTGAAATTGAAGGCGGAGGTCAGGTCGCCGCAAACGGCGCGCCGCCATGCGCTGATGTTCGGCTCCTGCACGCCGAAGCGCTGTTCGATGAAACGCAGCACCGACGTGTGATCGAACACCTGCGAATTGACGTAGCCGCCCGTGCTCCAAGGCGAGATCACGAACATCGGCACGCGCGGGCCGGGGCCGTAGGGCTGGCCATCGGGCGGCAGCGGTTGTTTATCGCCCGGCGGATTCGGCACCGTGAAATAGTCGTGCTCGGTGCTGACCGTCGACTTGCCCGCATAGCCGCCGCCTTCGAGCGGCGAGGGCACGGCGGGCGGCGGCATGTGATCGAAGAAGCAGTCGTTCTCGTCGTAATTGACGAACAGCACGGTCTTGCTCCAGACCTCGGGATTCGCGGTGAGCGCGTCGAGGATCTGCTGGATGTACCACGCGCCCTGGCCAGGCGTCGAGATCGCCGGATGCTCGCAATAGGCTTGCGGCGAGACGATCCAGCTGACTTGCGGCAGCCGGTTCGCCATGACGTCGTCCTTGAGCGCCTGCAGAAAGCCGCCGTCGGGCATCGTGTTGCCGATGCCTTTGTAAAGCGGCGATTGCGTTTCGATCTCGGGCGTCCACGGCCGGTTCGGCGAGCCTTCGATCGACTCGTGCACTTTGCGGAACGCGGCGAATCCCGCGAGCGGATTGTCGTTGTAGTTGTCGGGCTGGTTTTCGTAGACCTTCCAGCTCACGCCGGCCTGTTGCAGGCGCTCCGGATAAGTGGTCCAGGTCAGGCCCTTGGCCGACTTGTCGAGCCAGTCCCAGTCATTGTTGTTGACCACCGCATAAGGCGCGCCGCCGGGGCCGTTCGTGCCGGTCCACAGGAAGAGGCGATTCGAATTGGTGCCGCCGTGCAGCGAGCAATGATAGGCGTCGCAGATCGTGAAGGCATTCGCGAGCGCGAAATGGAACGGCAGGTCGGCGGCCTGCAGATAGCCCATCGACACGTTGCCCTTCGCGCGCGGCCAGTGCGTCATGCGGCCCGCGTCCCACGCGGCGTGCGCGTCGAGCCATTCGTGCGCGCCGCCCGCGAGCAGCGCGTTGCCCTTGTTCCTGTCGAGGTAGAACGGCAGCAGCGTGCGCTCGCCGTCGCTCTGCTGCCAGACGCTCGCGTCCTGCGGCTGCGGAATCGTGATGCGGTCGCCGAAGCCGCGCACGCCCGGCAGCGTGCCGAGGTAATGATCGAACGAGCGGTTCTCCTGCATGAAGATCACGACATGCTCGACGTCGCGAATCGTGCCGGTGGCGTTGTGCGCGGGGATGGCGAGCGCGCGCCGGATAGCGGGCGGAAACAGGCTCAGCGCGGCGCCGGCCGCGGCGCTGCGCAGAAAGTGACGGCGGTCCTTCGAAGTCATGGTGCGGCGTGCGGTGATCGTGTTGGGCGTGTGCGGGACGAGGCACGCACGAGCATGACACGTTGGCCGCGCGTCTGTGTCCTGCGCGTGCGGTCGCGGCGGTCGTGCTGTGTTTCGTCGACATCGCGAGTTTAAGCCAGCGGACGGCCGACGCGGCATGCAAGCTGCTGCTAATCGGGCAGACGCGCGATCGACACGAAGCGCGCCATTAACGGAGGTGTGCCATGAACGATCATCGCAAGCGTACTGAGCAACGGGCGCCTGAATCGCAGGAGGAGGCGCAGAGCGTGAAGCATCCGCGTCATGAGGGCGGCGAGCCGCTGGCCAGCCGCCATCCGCACGAGCCGCGTTCGGTGGGCGTGCAGGGGCATCGCGACCTCGAGCGCGGTCTGGAGGATACGGACCGTTGGGGTGGCGACGCGTATCAGTCGCGCACGCAAAACGACGCGCAGGCGAACCGGAACGCGAATCCGAAGCGTCGATGAATCGGGTGAATGAATAACGTGCGAATGAAAGGCAGACGACGCGTGCGGCATTGCGCTGCACGCGTCATCTTTGCGCTCGTAAGCGTGACGTAATCAGCCGGACTTGCCGCCGCCGTCGAGTCCCGCGCCCTTGCGCCAGACTTCCTTGCCTTGCTCCGAAAGTTCGCCGCTGCTGTGCGTGGCGTCCGGCTGCGTGCCGTGAACGGCCATATCGCCGCCGGGCGGCTCCTGCGAAGGCTGTTTCTGCTGCTTGCGTTGCGCGACGCGATCGTCCTGCGAGCGTCCTGCGTAATCGGTCATGATGGCCTCCTGAGTGGCGTCGTCATGTTTCAACATGGCGCAATGCGCGTGCCGCGAGGCGCATCCTGAATCGATCAGGATGGCGAAATAATCACGATCAAAGCGCCTATCAAGGCGAGGCCACGCGACGCAAAATATCGAGCAACTGGGACACCGCGAAGGGTTTGCGCAGGAAGCCGACCACATCGGCGTCGGCGGGCGGCGTGACGAGCGCGGACACGAGCACGAGCGGTACGGCCGCAAGCTTGCGGTTGTTGCGCATGGCGCGCATCAGCTCGAGACCGTCCATGCGCGGCATCATGCAATCGGAAATCACCACGTCGGGCGGGTCGGCGAGTGCGCTCTTGAGCGCGTCCGAGCCGTCGGCCGCGGTTCGGACCCGGTAGCCTTCCTGTCCGACCAGCTCTTTCAGCGCATCCAGTGCGTTGCTGTCGTCGTCGACGAGTAATACGGTTGCCATACGTCGTTTACCTGTGCTGCGCGCGTCGACCGCGTCGGTGGTCCCGCCGGCGGTCCTCACATCGCGCGCGCCCTTGTTCTTGCCCTGGCTGCGCCCTTGCTTTAACTGCTGCTCGGGGCGGCCGGTTGCCGGGGACCGTCCGGCACTCCCGGCGGAGCGAGCAAAATGCGTTCCCGGCTGTCCTGAGCGTGTCGTGGTCTGTCCGCGCATAGGCCGACTCCGCGCTCAACCGGCGTTCACGGCGCGCGGCCGCGCCTGGCGGTCGTGCGAGGCGACGATCGACGCCGACACCTCCGAAAAGCTGCCGAAGGCTTCGTCGGGCAACGCGCGTAACGCGTCGATCACGTCGGCGCGCGCGCCCGCGCGTTCGGCGCAGTCGACCAGCGTGCCGGGATGGGCGGGAAAGGTGGCGGCGTCGAGCGCGCGTTCGACGCGCAGGATCAGCGCCTCGCGTGCGACGTCCGGAATCGATGCGGGCATGGCAGTCTCCCTCAAGTCCATTTGCCCTTATTCCAGCAGACGGCGTTCCCGTCGATCCCTGCACGCGCATCGAATAGCCGTGATTCACGCCGATTAAGGGCTTATCCGCGTCGCATATCGACGTCCGCTACTAAAAACCATGCGAGCTTTATGCAATTCGTGCCCTAAACTGACGTGTCCCTTTATCGATCAACACGCCAGCAGCGGCCGCGCGCAGTCCATGCTCAATCCGGTCAATATCCTTCTCGTCACGGTGCTTTCGAGCATCATGAGTCTTGCGATTCTCGGATCGCTGCGGCCCGCGGGCATTCCGGGCGTGAGCCGCTGGATCGGCGCGTATGTGATGGCGAGCATCGCGATCGTGCTTGCGGGCATGCAGCGCATGGGCATGCCGTTCCTCACGGTGCTCGTGTCGAACACGCTGCTCGCGATTGCCGTCACGCGCGCGCTCGAAGGCTGCCGCGAGTTTTTCGGCCTGCGTCCGCGCGTGCCGCTCGCGTGGGCGGGTTGCGCGGCCGTGGCGGCGGGCATTGCGTGGTGGTACTGGGTGGAACCGGATCTCGGCGCGCGCATTGCGCTCATTTCGGTGTTTCATGCGTCGATTTATGGCGCGATCGGCTGGCTCGCGCTGCACGACCGGCCGGCGGGACGGCCGCGCTACAGCTATCGCTTCGTCACCTGGTCGGCATGGCTGGGCGCGCTGGCGCATGGCGTGCGCGGCATCCTCTACGGCGGCGGGTTCGTGCATCAGACCACGCTGCTCGATTCCACGCCGTTCAATGTGGCGTATCTGGCGCTCGGCATTCTCGTGTTGCCCGCGTTGTCGATCGGCATGGTGATGCTCGCGCACGACCGCATGGCGGAGCGGCTCGAACGGCTCGCCAATCGCGACGAACTGACCGGCGCGCTCACGCGCCGCGCCTTCGTGACGCAAGCCGACGCCTTGCTCGACGCCGCCCGCGCGGCGCGCGTACCGCTCGCGCTCGCGATCATCGACATCGACCACTTCAAGGCCGTCAACGATCTGTATGGTCACGCGGCGGGCGACCGCGTGCTGGCGCATTTCGGGCGCGTGATGGCGGCGGGTGTGCGCGAAACCGATTTATTCGGCCGGCTCGGCGGCGAGGAATTCGCGCTGCTGTTTCCGGCGACGATGCGCGAGCACGCCGCCGCACGCGTCGATGCGCTGCGTGTGGCCGCGCTTTCGGTGCGCCGCACGGCGGATCACGCCGCGCCGATTCACAGCATGCCCGACGTGGACGCCGCACAACCGGCGCACGACGGTTTGACGTTCAGCGCGGGCGTGGACGCGCTTGATGACGGCGACACCTTGACCACGCTGATGGCGCGCGCCGACGCGGCGCTCTACGAAGCGAAAATGGGTGGACGCAATCAGGTTGTGAGCGCACGCGCCGCCGTGCCGCGCGACACCATTTCCGCCGCCGACGACACGAAAATTTCATAACGGCATCGGCAAGATTGTCGGTTTCGAGCCGAATAGCGAATGCTGTGTCCTTTATGACGAATTATTTCGTCGACGCGTTTTTCTTTTTCTTTCCCCGATTCGATTGTTGCAGTTTTTTATTTGCCGATAGCCGGTAATTCATGCCTGCCGCATGAAATTCTTGCTGCCGACATGACGTTTCGACGATGGCAAAACCATTTCGGAATGCAAAGCGCATCGAAGCCCGTGAAATGCATCACACCGCTGTTTTTAAAGGATAATTATCGAAGGTGCGATAAACGTTGCTTGCAACGTTTGTTCCAGCTTGCGGTGCGCCATCGTGCGCGCGCCGTGCGCAATCGCACCCCATTCATCGGGCGAGCGTCTTTTATTGAACCCGCGGCAATCGCGCGGGTGTCGAGACGCTCGTTCAAGGCGTAAAGCGCCCGCATCCGCCATTTAATTCGCAGCCGTTTGCGCGCGTCCGGGCGGATGCGTGGCGCGTCGACGGGAGGTCGCGCCACGGGGATATCAGCGCAACATCGCAGCGCGCCGCGTGCACGTCTGCCTGTGCCTGCTTGTGCCTGCCGTGTCCGTTTTGCGCGCATGGGGCGCAGCCGCCACGCGCTGTCCGTGCGCACACGTTTGCGCCCGCCGCGCGCCCTCGTCGCCGCGCGCGCCAGTCTTCCTGTTCGCCATTCATTACCAGCCTGTTGCCTGGATGTCTCGCCATGCCGTTGTGCGCGTGGTGTCCAGGCACGGGCGTATCACCGGCCAGCTATCGCAGTCGATCTCGACCGAGAAGTCGTTAGCGGGGGGCGGCCATCCACCACCAAGGAGCCTGAGATGAAAGCAGTGAATAACACGAATAACAACTGGCGTGACGCACACAACAACGACGCGGGCCTGCCCGCTTTTCTCGCGGCGCGCGTCGACCGCTATTACGAGGCGCGCGTGCAGCAGACGTGGGCGGGCGGTCACATCATGATGGGCCGCGAGCCGGACGCGCAGGCGCTCCATCTGTCGAGCAACGACTATCTGTCGATCGCTCGCCACCCCGAGATTCTCGACGCAATGTGCACGAGCATCCGTTCGGACGGTAACGGTCTGCTGATGTCGGGCATTTTTCTGCACGGCGACGCGTGCCCGCAATTGCTGCTCGAAGACCGTTTCGCGCGCTATATGGGTACGGAAGCGAGCGTGCTGTGTCAGTCCGGTTTCGCGGCGAATACGGGGCTGATCCAGTCGATCGCGAATGCGCAGACGCCGGTGTACGTCGACATGATGGCGCACATGTCGCTGTGGGAAGGCATTCGCAGCGCGGGCGCGAAACCGATCAGCTTCATGCATAACGACGCCGAGCATCTGGAGCAGCGCATTCGCCGTTACGGTCCAGGCATTGTGATGGTCGATTCGGTGTACAGCACGAACGGCAGCGTCTGTCCGTTGCAGGCGTTCGCCGAGGTGTGCGCCGCGCACGATTGCGTGTTCGTGGTCGACGAGTCGCATTCGCTCGGCACGCACGGGCCGCATGGCGCGGGTCTCGTGGCGGAACTGGGTCTCGGCGATCGCGTGCATTTTCGCACTGCGAGTCTGGCGAAAGCGTTTGCGGGACGCGCCGGCATTATCAGTTGCTCGCGGCGCTTTCAGGAGTATTTCAAGTTCGAGGCGCTGCCGGCGATTTTCAGCTCGACGCTGCTGCCGCACGAAACGGCCGGGCTTGCCGCCACGCTCGACGTGATCGAGCGCGACGACTGGCGTCGCACGCGTCTCGCGTCGAATGCGGCTTACGTGCGTTCGAGTCTGGCGGACTTCGGCTACAACCTCAACGGCAGCGAAACGCAGATCGTCGCGCTCGAAGCGGGGCCGGAAACGCAGACCATCGTGCTGCGCGATGCGCTGGAGGCGCGCGGTATTTTCGGCTCGGTGTTTTGCGCGCCTGCCACGGCGCAGAATCGTTCGCTGATTCGCCTGTCGATCAACGCGTCCATGAGCGATGCGGATCTCGAACGGCTCGTCGAGGCATGCAAGGCGATTCGCGACGAGGTGCAGATGTGGAACTGGCCGTCGACGCGGCGTCTGCTCGAGCGTGGCGAAGGCCGTTCGCGCACGCGTCAGGCGCCGGCGCTGATCGAGTTGCCGGAAGCGGCATGATGCAGCCGCACGCGCGTTAGGGTTCTACCGCGTTAACACCGGCGTGGGGCGTTCAGTGCGTGCCCCACGCCGCCTGGATTTCACGGTCGAGGCGCTGCAGATAGCCGTCGTACGGCGCGATGCCGTCGAGCGTGAGGCCGGGCGGCTGCTTGACGATGGAATAGACGTAGCGGCGTTCGCCTTCGAATACCGATGCGGGATGCATGTAGAGCCGCCAGTCCGCGCATTGCGCCGGATAGTAGCCTTCGGTGCGCCAGAAGTAAGGCACGCTGCCGTGGCTGTCGAGTTCGGCGAGGAAATTGGCGGGCGCGCTTTGCTCGACGGCGATCTCGCGCACGCCGCGCAGCGATTCCTCGGTATGGATGATGAGCAGGTAGGCCGTGCCTTCCGCGTCGAACATCAAGAGGCCGTGCGGCTGCCAGGAAAGATAATGTTCGACAATGCCGAGCGAATGAAAAATGCCT
Organism: Paraburkholderia sp. Ac-20347; assembly: GCF_017104805.1. Classification (NCBI taxonomy): domain Bacteria; kingdom Pseudomonadati; phylum Pseudomonadota; class Betaproteobacteria; order Burkholderiales; family Burkholderiaceae; genus Paraburkholderia; species Paraburkholderia sp. Ac-20347. The sequence goes on from NZ_JAAGPN010000032.1 coordinate 21,906, forward strand.
TGTACATGCGTGGCGAGCGCGCCGTCCTTGAGAAACGCATATTCCGACACCGCGAGCGCGTCGAGCACGCTGCCGCTGGTTTTATCGAAATGCGCGAGCTGCATGTCGTGAATCGCCTGATTCAGTGTTTCTACTGCGTCGGCTTCATGCTTGCGAATAAAGCGGTCGATCAGTCCTTCGTTGAAACTTTTCACCGCCACGTGTTCGTCGGCCTTGCCGGTGAGCATGATTTTCTTGATCGCGGGATTCGTGAGGCGGCGACAAAATTCGATACCGTTGAGTTCCGGCATATCGTAATCCACTACCACGACCGAAATCGATTCAAATCGCGCCGGCCGGTTCACGAGGCTGCGAATGGCATCCACGCGCATGGCGATCACCTGATGCGCATCGTTTTCCTCGGTGCGGTCGAGATAGGGGCTGAAGATGGGCGAGACGGGATGATCCTGCGCCGCGCGCGCGTTGAGATACTTCAGGCCCTCGCCGGGCGAGCTGAACATCCGGAACGCCAGCTCCGGGTCGAGCTGCAGGCTCAGATTCGAAAGGAATGCCGCACTGTCGTCGACGAAGGCGACCGTGGTTGGCCAGGAAAATGGCTGAATGGCTTTCGTCATGGCGTTGGGAATGTCAAAACGAACTCGGTATATTGGCCTTTGACCGAAGAGCAGGTAATCGCTCCCCCCATCGCTTGCATGACATCGCGGCAGAATGCCAGGCCGATTCCCGCGCCGAGCGATACGTCATCGGTGATGGTGCTTGAAGTATAAAAGCGGGTAAAGATGTGCGGCAAGGCTTCGGATGAAATACCCGTTCCGGTATCGCTGAAAATCAAGCGATTGGCACGTTTTCCTGATTCAAGACGAATAGAAATATGTGCGCCTTCGATACTGCCCATATGGCGGAAGGCGTTTTTTATCAGATTGAACAGGACGTGCACGGTGAGCATTTCCGATCCGGTGAATTCGAAATCGGGCCGCAGATTGCAATGCACGCGCGCGCGGTCGCCTTCGCGAAACGGATAACGCGCCAATGCCGTTTCCACGCAATGCGCGATGGAACACGAACTTGCGTTTTGCATCGTTCCGCCGGTAAAGCGTGCCGTGGCGAGCAGCATGTCGATGATGGCGTTCGAATGCAGCGCTTCCTGCTCGATGCGGCCGACCACGCCCTGCATCGAATGCAGATGCGCCACGCGTATTTTGGGCACCGGCAGACTGTGGCGCTGGGCCAGCAGATAGGTGTCGAGCAGCGCGGGCAGGTAGCGCATGAGGCCGGCGGCGCCCACGCGGATGGCCACGAGCGGCGTGCGCAGTTCGTGCGCGACGCTGCCTGCGGTGGCCAGCATGGCGCGCTCCTGTTCGATCTGGATGCGGTCCTGATCGTAATTCGCAATCGCACCGATGGCGACGGCAAACGAGAAAATCGCCAGATGAGTGAGGTAAATGCCGTTCAGCGAGAAGCTGTCGCTCGTGAGCGTATAGGCGAGCAGCGCCAGCCCGATGCCGACGAGAAACTGCAGCACGAGCATCAGCCAGTCGAGCAGCAGCACCATGACGAAGGCGGCGATCAACGCGCTTTCCACCCACACTTCATTGCCGTTGTTCTTGAACAGCATGAAAGTGAAGAAGAACGGCAAGCCGTAGAGCGTGCAGAAATACCAGTACCACGGCAGGTATTTTTTGATTGCCGCAGGCCAGCGGTCCGGAAACAGAAATGGCGCGAACAGTGCGGAGCCAATCAGGCGCAGCGTGAGATTTTCATACGGCTGCGGAAACAGCACTTTCCAGACGTAGTAATAAAGCGGGAAGCCGATGGTGGCGACCACGGCGAAAGGCCGCATGCGCCGTTTCACGTATTGCATGTTGCGCAGCGCGGGCGCGAAGGCGTGCGCCATGAACGCCCTCAGCGCAGCCCATTCGCGCCGCGCGCGCAGCGTGATTCTCGATACGTTCATCAGGATGGAATCGCTCGTCGTTGGGTACCGGACCGCCGGCTGCGCGTCTGTGCGTGTGCACATGTCGCGGCATGTTGCAGCGCCGCGCGCCGTGGAGCGCGTCCCCGTGGGCGGTCAGGCGGCGCTCGCGGCCAGAGCAAACGATACCATCATTGCGATGCGCCGTTCGAGCTGTGCGGGGTCCGAACAGTTGCCGTTCATCGAACGGCTTTGCGCGGTGTAAGCATTCGATGCCGGGCGCATCGTTTTGCAACGCCGTGGCGCATCGAAGGCCGCGCAATGTGATTCAGCGTGTCATTGAGCGCCGACGTGGCTGCGCACGAAGCCGTCGATGGCGTCGTCGAGCGTGGCGCGCGCGTCGCGATGAGGCGAGTGCCCGCCCGCGTCGAGCGTCAGCACCCGGGCGTGCGGCACGGCCGCGCCAATCGCGTCGATTTGCGCGAGCGTGCCGTATTGATCGTCGCGCGCCTGCACGGCGAGCAATGGCACGGTGGTGGGTGCAATGATCTCGACGATATTCCACGCGCGAAATGCCGGATCGAGCCAGATGTCATTCCAGCCGTAGAACGCCGAATCCACATCGTCGTGATAGCGCGCGAGCTTCGCACGCAGAGTCGATTGTGAATCGGTCGCTTCGTAGGCACGTTTCGTTTCGGCGATGCTCGCGACCGAAATCGTTTCCACGAAGACATGCGGAGCGATCACGACCGCCCCTGCGAGCGCACGCGGATAAAACGCCGCGTAGAGCAGCGCGATCGAGGCGCCGTCGCTGTGCCCGATGAGCCACATACGCTCGCGTTCAGCTTCGCTCACGCCGAGCGTATCGAGCAGCGCGGGCAACACGTCGCGCGCCTGATCGGACATGAAATCGACGGGCCATTTTTCTGCGGGCGCGCGCGGCGTGGAGCGTCCATAACCGGGCCGCGAATACAGGAGCCCGCGCAGACCGACACGTTCGCAGAGTTCGTGCGGCCAGTCTTTCCACATCGCAATCGAGCCGAGTCCTTCATGCAGAAACACGGCGAGCGGCGCATGCGGATCGCGCACGCCGACCCAGCGATATTCGATGGTCAGCGTGACGCGTCGGGCGGAAAGGTTGGCGCTGGCGGGCAAGACGGCGAATTCGCTGCGGTTCATGAGTTCAAGGCGGAGCGTGAAATTGTTCGCGCAGACGGAAGCGCTGGATTTTGCCGGTGGCGGTTTTCGGCAAATCGTCGACGAAGAGAATATCGCGCGGCGTTTTATGCGGCGCCAGACGTGTTTTCACGAAGGCCTTGAGCGTCGCGGTCATGACTTCCGTTTCGGCGAATGCCGCTTGTCGCTCGCGTTTGAGCACGACGAAGGCGCAGGTTTTCACGAGCCCGTTCTGTTCGACGCCGATCACCGCCGCTTCGAGCACCGCTTCGTGCTGCACGAGCACCATTTCCACTTCGATCGGCGAAACGTATTGACCGCTGACCTTGAGCATGTCGTCGCTGCGGCCCGCGTAGACGTAGCAGCCGTCCGGCAGGCGCCGGTATTTGTCGCCGCTGCGGACCCAGTCGCCGAGAAAGGTCGCGCGTGTTTTCTCGCGATTGTTCCAGTACATCAGCGCAGCGCTCGGGCCGCGAATATAAAGGTCGCCGATTTCGCCATCGGCAACGAGCTGGCCGGATTCGTCGCGCAACTCGATGTCGTAGCCGGGAACGGGGCGGCCCGTCGTGCCGTATTCGACTTCGCCGGGACGATTCGACAAAAAGATATGCAGCATTTCCGTGGAGCCGAGTCCATCGAGAATATCGCTGCCGAAATGCTGGCGGAAACGCTCGCCGATTTCGCGCGGCAACGCTTCTCCCGCCGACGTGCAGATACGCAGCGCGACCTCCGCGCGCGCGGGCAGACCGGGCGAGGCCATCATGCTGGCGTAGAGCGTAGGCACGCCGTAAAAGACTGTGGGCCGATGCTGCACGAGACGCGCGAAGACCGCGTCGGCGGTCGGGCGCTCGGCCATCAACACGGTGGTCGCGCCGACCGAAAGCGGAAATGAAAGACCATTGCCGAGTCCATACGCGAAAAAGAGTTTGGCCGCCGAAAATACAATATCGGTTTCGCGAATGCCGAGTATCGGCTTGGCGTAGGTTTCAACGGTCCAGTAAAGATTCGCGTGCGTATGGACCGTGCCTTTCGGTTTGCCGGTCGAGCCCGATGAATAGAGCCAGAAAGCGATATCGTCGGCGCTCGTGGGTGCGATGTGGGTGAGTGGCGCGGCGCCGTCGATGAGCGTGTTCAGTGCATGATCGACGCGCTCTTCGGCGAGCGGATGAGAAACGATGAGCGTGCAATCCGTGCAGCCCGCCTGTTCGAGCGCGGCCGTCACTACGGGCAGCACGGCGCCCGACGCGATCACGATACGCGCGCGGCTATGCGTGAGCATGTAGGCGTAGTCGGAGCCTGTGAGCAATGTGTTGACGATCACGGGCACCACGCCCGCAAGCAGTGCGCCGAGAAAGGCCACGGGCAATTCCACGGTGTCGAGCATCACGAGCAGGATGCGTTGCTCGGCATGCACGCCCAGCGTGCGCAAAACGCCGGCGAAGCGGCGCGCGCGTGTTTCGAGTTCGCCGTAGGCGAGCGTGGCGTGGTCGTCGATATAGGCGGTTTTATCGGCGCGTGAAGCATTCAACGCGAAGAGATGGGCGGCGAAATTGAATTGCGTGGGCGGTGGAACGATCGATGCTGTCGCCCGTGCCGGTGACGCGGTGCTTTCGAATGACGCTGCCTGAGTGTCCACGATGCTGTCTCCGCTCTGTCCGGCTCGATTGCGCATCGCCGCTGGCCGGTTTCGATATCGGTCGTTCTATTGATAGGGATGACTAACGATTGTTTTGCGTTGTGCTCGGGTGTTTCGGTTGCCTGTCGTGCCGATGCGGCACGCTCGCGCCAGGTCAATTCGATATGCAGGATCTTGCATGAAACCGTCATGACGCTTGACCCGGGACGATCTGTCCGCCCATCGGGCTATCGCCGCTGAGGCTTTTGGCGGAAAATTAGCCGGTAGCAAAGTCCGTGTCAAGCACTATAGTACATAAAATCGCGCTGAGAGGTTTCTGAAGATGAAGCAAACAGACGTTGTCGAACCGGTTGCCGAGCCGCAGGCGGACGAGGCCGCCGAGGTTGCCGAGGCGCAGGAGGGCGCGCGCGGCGAACGGGCGGAACGCGATCCGTTTCTCACGGCGATGGGCGAGCGCGTGCGCATGCTGCGCGCGCGCCGTGGCATGACGCGCAAGGCGCTGGCGGCGGAAACAGGCCTGTCCGAGCGGCATCTCGCGAATCTCGAGTCGGGCGTGGGCAATGCTTCCGTGCTGGTGCTGCGCCAGATCGCCATCACGCTCAATTGCGCGCTCGCCGAAGTGACTGGCGACATCACCACCTCGTCGGCGGAATGGCTGTTGATTCGCGAGCTGCTGCAAGGGCGCGATCCGGCCGCGCTGCATCGCGCGCGCGTCGCGCTCGCCGAGATGTTCGCGCAGGCGCCCGCCGACCCGCATCGCAACGAACGCATCGCGCTGATCGGCCTGCGCGGCGCGGGCAAATCCACGCTCGGCCGCATGCTCGCGCAGGAACGCAAGGTGCCGTTCGTCGAACTCACGCGCGTGATCGAGCAGATGGCGGGCTGCCCGCCTTCGGAAATCCATTCGCTCTATGGCGCGAGCGCGTATCGCCGTTACGAGCAGCGCGCGCTGGAGGCGGTGATTGCGGAGCATCCGCGCGCGGTGATCGCTTCGCCCGGCGGCCTCGTTTCCGAGCCCGCGACCTTCAACGCGCTGCTCGCGCACTGCTTCACGGTCTGGCTGCAGGCTGCGCCCGAGGACCACATGCGTCGCGTGGTGGCGCAAGGCGACCTGCGTCCGATGTCGGGTCACGCGGGCAATAGCGAGGCGATGGACGATCTCAAGCGGATTCTCGCGGGCCGCGCCGAACTGTACGGACGCGCGGACATGAGCTTCGACACCAGCGAACGCACGTTGGCCGATGCCTATCTGCAATTGCGCGACCGGCTGGCCGCGCGGCTGGGCGCGGAGTTGCCGATGCGGGTCGATTGAATCGACTGAATCATTTGAAGGGCGGAGTCGCGCGGCATGCGCGGGCCGCCTGCTCATCCTGCATTACAGTTCATGGTTTACCCATCGCACCGGCTTGATGTGCATTAAAGTGCTTTACATGGGTGAGGTGTTGCACTATCGTTCATTGAAACGATAAGGCAAACACCCCAGGAGACGCCCATGGCCGCCGCCGAAACCGTCCTCGCCCCGCAAGACGCCGCGCTCCCCGCGCGAGTCGATTACCGCACCGATCCCTCGCAGTATCGACACTGGACGCTCACATTCGACGGCGCCATCGCCACGCTCGGCCTCGATATCGCCGAAGACGGCGGCATTCGCGACGGCTACAAGCTCAAACTCAATTCCTATGATCTGGGCGTCGATATCGAATTGCACGATGCGCTCCAGCGCATCCGTTTCGAACATCCCGAAGTGCGCACGGTGGTGCTCACGAGCCTGAAAGAGCGCGTGTTCTGCTCGGGCGCGAATATCTTCATGCTCGGCCTTTCATCGCATGCGTGGAAGGTCAACTTCTGCAAGTTCACGAACGAAACGCGCAACGGCATGGAAGATGCGTCGCGCCATTCGGGCCTCAAATTCATTGCGGCGGTGAATGGCGCGTGCGCGGGCGGCGGTTATGAACTCGCGCTCGCCTGCGACGAGATCCTGCTCGTGGACGACCGCTCGTCGACCGTCGCGCTGCCCGAAGTGCCGTTGCTCGGCGTGTTGCCTGGCACGGGCGGCCTCACGCGTCTGACCGACAAGCGCAAGGTGCGCCACGATCGCGCCGATATCTTCTGCACGGTGGTGGAAGGCATACGCGGCGAGCGCGCAAAAGCGTGGCGTCTCGTCGACGATGTCGTGAAGCCGAACCAGTTCCGCCAGGCCGTGCAGGCGCGCGCGCTCGAACTGGCTGCGACGAGCGATCGTCCCGTGGATGCCCAGGGCGTCGCGCTGACGCGGGTGGCGCGCGTCGAACACGAGAACGGCTTGAGTTATGCCTGGCTCGACGTGACGATCGACCGCGCGAAACGCACGGCCACTTTTACGGCGAAAGCGCCGGTCGAGCCGCTGCCGGAAGGCATCGACGCGATCGTGGCGGCGGGCGCGTCCTGGTGGCCGCTTCAATTCGCGCGCGAACTGGACGACGCGATTCTCTCGATGCGCAGCAACGAACTCGACATCGGCACATGGCTGCTCAAGACCGAAGGCGACGCGCGTGCCGTGCTGGCCGCCGATGCCGCGCTGCTCGCTCATCGCGATCACTGGTTCGTGCGCGAAACCATCGGCATGTTGCGCCGAACGCTCGCGCGCATCGATGTATCGTCGCGTTCGCTGTTCGCGCTGATCGAACCTGGCTCGTGTTTCGCGGGCACCTTCGCGGAATTCGCGTTTGCCGCCGACCGCACCTATATGGCGGCGCTGCCTTCGAATGAAGACGAAGAGCCTGTTATTACGTTATCCGAAGCAAATTTCGGAATCTATCCGATGGTTACGAATGAGTCGCGGCTCGCGCGGCGTTTCTATGGCGAAGCGGAACCGCTCGACGCGGTGCGCGAAAAGATCGGCCAGCCGGTCAAGCCCGTGGAAGCCGAGCGACTCGGGCTCGTGACCGCCGCGCCCGACGATATCGACTGGGCCGACGAAATTCGCATCGCACTGGAAGAACGCGCGGCGATGTCGCCCGATGCACTCACGGGACTCGAAGCCAATCTGCGCTTCAATGGACCGGAGACGATGGAGACGCGCATCTTCGGCCGCCTCTCCGCATGGCAGAACTGGATCTTCAATCGCCCGAATGCGGTGGGCGAAAAGGGCGCGCTCAAGGTGTACGGCAAGGGCAGCAAGGCTCAGTTCGACGCGTCGCGCGTGTGAGTTTCGTGTTTGACCTTCGTTTGAATCGCACTTTATTCGCGCGCGATTCGAAGCAGATCGCCGCAAGGAACCGATATGTCCACCATTAACTACAGCGAAAAGATTCCGAACAACGTCAATCTTGCCGACGACCGCGCGCTTCAGCGCGCGCTCGAACAATGGCAGCCGAATTTTCTTTCGTGGTGGGGCGACATGGGGCCGGACGGCTCGCACGGTTTCGACGTGTATCTGCGCACGGCCGTGAGCGTGGATGCGGGCGGTTGGGCACATTTCGATCACGTGAAGATGCCCGACTATCGCTGGGGAATTTTTCTCACGCCTGGCGAAGCGGATCGCAAGATTCATTTCGGCGCGCACAAGGGCGAGCCCGCGTGGCAGGAGGTGCCGGGTGAGCATCGCGCGAACCTGCGCCGCATTATCGTCACGCAGGGCGATACCGAACCGGCTTCGGTCGAGCAGCAGCGTCATCTGGGGTTGACCGCACCGTCGATGTACGACCTGCGGAATCTTTTTCAGGTGAACGTCGAGGAAGGGCGGCATTTGTGGGCGATGGTGTATCTGCTGCATCGCTACTTCGGTCGCGATGGTCGTGAGGAGGCCGAAGCATTGCTGGAGCGCCGTTCGGGCGACGACGACAATCCGCGCATTCTGGGCGCGTTCAATGAGCGAACGCCCGACTGGCTGGCGTTTTTCATGTTCACGTATTTCACCGATCGCGACGGCAAATTTCAGCTCTCCGCGCTCGCCGAATCGGGATTCGATCCGCTCGCGCGCACCACGAAATTCATGTTGACCGAAGAGGCGCATCACATGTTCGTCGGCGAGTCGGGCGTGTCGCGCGTGGTGCAGCGCACGGCGCAAGCGATCAACGAACTGGGCACCGACGACGCGGCGCGTCTGCGAGCGGCGGGCGTGATCGACCTCGACACGATCCAGCGTTATCTGAACTTTCATTATTCGGTGACGATCGACCTGTTCGGCGCCGATCATTCGTCGAATGCCGCGACGTTTTACAGCTCCGGTCTCAAGGGCCGCTACGAGGAAACGAAGCGCGACGACGATCACCGTCTCGAAGGCCAGCATTATCGGCTGCTCGACGTGCAGGAGGGCAAGCTCGTCGAGCGCGAGGTACCGATGCTCAATGCCATGAACGAAGTGCTGCGCGACGATTACATCAAGGACTCGGTGGCGGGCGTGAATCGCTGGAACAAGGTGCTGGAAAAGGCCGGTATCGGCTTTCGCCTGAGCGTGCCGCACAAAGCGTTCAACCGGCAGATCGGCACGTTCGCGGGCTTGCGCGTGGCGCCCGATGGCCGCGTAATCGACGAGGCGCAATGGGCCGCGAACGAGGCGACCTGGCTGCCCACGGCGGAGGATCGCGCGTATGTGGCGTCATTGATGGGCCGCGTGGTGGAGCCCGGCAAGTTCGCTAACTGGATTGCGCCGCCTGCAATGGGCATCAATCGCCAGCCCGTCGATTTCGAGTACGTGCGCTTCAACTGAAAGACGGCGTGGCAGGCAGGGAGACAATCATGAACGGACCGGTTCCCGTGGACATCATCAGGCAGCATTTGATCGATCCCGAGATCTGCATTCGCTGCAATACCTGTGAAGAAACCTGTCCGATCGATGCGGTTACGCACGACGGCACGAATTACGTAGTGAAGGCCGATGTCTGCAACGGCTGCATGGCATGCGTGCCGCCGTGCCCGACGGGCGCAATCGACAATTGGCGCAACGTGTTCAAGGCGAATGCGTATACCGTCGACGAGCAGTATTCGTGGGATGAATTGCCGACGCAGAATCCTACCGTGAGCGCGCCCGTATCGGCGGACAATGACAACGCGCCTCAAGACCTCGCTGCTGAAGCGCCCGATGCGCCTATTGCCAGTTCGGATCTCGTGCGCGGTTCGACCGTGCCGCCGTGGTCGGCGGCGCGTCCTTATGTGAATCTCTACACGCACAAGGCGCCGACGACCGCGACCGTGGTCGGCAACTATCGTCTCACCGACGACACGACGCCAAGCGATATTCATCACATCGTGCTCGATTTCGGCGCGCTACCGTTTCCTGTGCTCGAAGGCCAGTCGATCGGCATTCTGCCGCCTGGTGCGGGCGCCGATGGCCGTGCGCATCACGCGCGCCAGTATTCGATCGCGAGTCCGCGTGACGGCGAGCGGCCCGGCTATAACAATGTCTCGCTGACCGTGAAGCGCGTGACGCACGATCATGCCGGCAATGCCGCGCGCGGCGTGTGTTCGAATTATCTCTGCGATTTAAAAAAGGGCGACGTGGTGAGCGTCATCGGACCATTCGGCAATACCTTCCTGATGCCGAATCATCCGAACTCGCATTTGCTGATGATTTGTACCGGCACCGGTTCCGCGCCGATGCGCGCAATGACGGAGTATCGCCGGCGCGGCCGGCTCAAAGGCGCGACGGGAAAACTGATGCTGTTCTTCGGCGCACGCACGCAGTCGGAATTGCCTTATTTCGGCCCGCTGATGAATTTGCCGAAAGACTTCATCGATACCAATCTGGCGTTTTCGCGCACGCCTGGCCAACCCAGGCGCTATGTGCAGGACGCCATGCGCGAGCGCTCAACCGATGTCGCGCCGCTGCTCGCGGATGGCAACACGCATGTGTATGTCTGCGGACTCAAGGGCATGGAAGACGGCGTGCTGCAGGCGCTCGCCGAGATCGCGGAGGCGCATGGCATCGGTTGGGAGGCGTTGTGGGAGCGGCTCAAGCGGGAAGGGCGGCTGCACCTCGAAACGTATTGACGGATTTGAGGGCGGATACCGTCTGGAATGGAGCGTCGGTTCAGGTCGAAAACGATTTGTGCACGATCGTTCGCAACGCGGTAGGATGTCGGGACGGCGGCGCGCGCATCGCATTGCGCATTGATGAATGCATTGCGTCAGGCGCGCGCCGTCCACTTTTTTGGGCGCATCTGTGCATACGCACGCATCGGTGCATGGATGCACGAATGCGCCACCGCGCAACCCGACGGAGACCGGACTGCCATGAACCTCGTTGCTGAATTGCCCGCCGACCTGAGCGGCCTCGAACAACTCCAGCGCATGCTCGCAAGCGGGCGCAGCGCGCCCATCGGCGAAACGCTTAGCTTCAAGCTCGTCGAAGTCGATGAAGGCCGCGTCGTGTTCGAAGGCGTGCCGGGACTGCACGCGTACAACCCTATCGGCACGGTGCACGGCGGCTACGCGGCCACGCTGCTCGATTCCGCTTGCGGCTGCGCGGCCCATTCGCGCCTCGCGCCAAATCAGGGCTACACCACGCTCGAACTCAAGGTGGCATACCACCGCCCCATGACCGCGAACACGGGCCCGGTGCGCGCCGAAGGGCGCGTGCTGAGCATCGGCCGCCGCGCGGCCTTCGCGGAGGCGTCGATTACCGATGCGGCTGGCAAGCTCTACGCATCGGCGACCTCGACGCTGCTTGTTTTCGAACGTGAAGCGCCGAAGGACTAATGCCGTGCGGATAAAGACGGGCACGGCATTCGCTCATTGCGGGTTTCAAGGGAACCAACACGGCCTCGCGGCTGCCACATCATCAGCGAGGGCCGTGCAGACGCACGGTTTCCCAACCGCGAGGAGACAGCATGGACGCCGTGCATTCCTTCCTGCGCTCGCGCAGACGCTTCGTCGCCGGGCTGGGCGCCGCGGTTTATAGCGCGGCTTTACCCGCTTTTCTGTCTGCCAATGCGGCGCACGCTGCGAGCGCCGCCAATCCGGCGGATTCAAAACAGCCCGCGCCCGCTGGTGCGAAACTCGAAACAGTCGCGACCTTTGGTGACGATTTTCGACTCGTCGGCATTGGTGTGTCGAAAGCGGGCCGCGTCTTTGCGACTGCGCCTTCGTCGGTGCATCGATCGCGTTTCAGTGTCGTCGAAGTCGATCTGCGTAGCGGCAGTCTGCTGCCGTTTCCCGACACGAGCTGGAACACATACCAGCCGCATCGTTCGGGTGAACGTCAGTGGATTTCCGCGCAGGCGCTCTGGGTGGACGAGCGCGACCGCCTGTGGGTGCTCGATTCGTCGCTGCCCTCGGTCGATCAGGGTCTGCAGCCGCCCAAACTCGTGCAGTTCGATATCGGCAAGGGCACGCCCGTGCGCACGTATACGTTCGAGTCGGCCGTCACGGCCGCCGATTCGATCAACGACGTGCGCATCGATCTGCAGCACGGCTACGCGTTCATCAGCAACGCGGGCAATCGCGGCGGCGTGGTGGTCGCGCGTTTGAGCGACGGCCGCGCGCGCCTCGTGCTCGCAGGCGACCGGTCGAGCGTGTCCGATCCGCATCAGCATCTGATGTTCGGCGACCGCGTGGCGCGCAAGCTCGACGGTCAGGTGCTCATGCTGCAAACCGACGGCATCGCGCTCTCGCCGCAACGCGACTGGCTCTATTACCGCCCGCTCACCGATCATCATTATTGGCGCGCGCCGACGGAAGCGCTCATCGACGAATCGCTCTCGCCGCAAGCGCTCGCGAAGCGCGTGCAATATCTCGGCGATTACGCGCTCACGGGCGGCCTGCTGATGGGCGCGGATGGCACGCTCTACGGCGGCGACCTCGAAAAGCGCACGGTGGTGGCGCTCACGCTCGTCGCGCGCAACGGCAAGCCGGCCTTTACTCAACGCACACTCGTCGATGAGCCCGGCAAGGTGTCATGGGCCGATGGATTCGCACTCCAGAATGATTATCTGTATTTCGCAGATTCACATCTGCACGAATTGAACTTCTCGAATGGCTATCCGCGCAATGGGCGTTTCGCGATCTTTCGCGTGAAGCTGCCGCCGCAACCGCCTGGCTTGTTCGCAGGCTGATGCGGCGGCGCTGGGACGTGATCGGGGATATCAAAGCGCGCCGTGCGCCTTGTCCTCGATGAGTTTGACGAGCGTATGAAGCAGGCGGTTCGCGGGCGTGGCCACGCCGAGCGCGGTGCCGCGCCGCACGATCAGACCATTCAGATGATCGATCTCGCTGCGCTTGCCGCGCGCGAGATCCTGCGCGGTGGACGAGAACTGGCCCGGCATGGTTTCGGCGATACGGCGCACGGCGGCTTCCACATCGGGCGGCAGCGTCACGCCATCGGCATGCGCCACGGCCTTGCATTCTTCGACGACGTCGTGCATCGCGTCGCGCACGCCCGTGCCTTCAACGAGGCGTCCATACGGCAATTGCGTGATCGCCGAAAGCGCGTTGTACGCGCAATTCAGAATCAGCTTCGCCCAGAGCGCGCCGCGTACGTTCGCCGAGATTTCGGTGGGGACGTCCGCGTCGATCAACGTTTGCGCGACCGCTTCGCTGCTGCGCGAAGGCTCGATCACGAGTTCGCCGCGACCATGATGGCGCACGTGACCGGGGCCGGCCATTTCCGTCGCCACGTACACTACGGCGGCGGCGACGTCCTGCGTAATCACCGTGCGCAAACGCTCGGCGTTATCGACGCCGTTCTGCAGCGTGAGCACCAGCGTGTCCGCGCCGAGATGCGGTTTGATCGACTCGCCCGCGCTTTCCGTGTCGGGCGACTTCACGCAGAACAGCACGAGTTGCGCGCCCGCCACCGCATCGGGGCGCGTGCTGGCGCGCAGATGCGGTGCGCCGATGCGCTCGTCGAAAGTCTGCGTTTCCAGACGCAAGCCTTCGCGTTCGATCACCTCGACGTGCTGCTCGCGACCGATCAGCACGACGTCGTGTCCCGCGCGCGCGAGCATGCCGCCGTAATAGCAGCCGACCGCGCCCGCACCCATGATGGCGACTTTCATCTTCGTAGCTCCTTCATTCAAATGCTTCGGTATGCTGATGATATCGATGCGGTCGTCCGCGCGGCGAGGATTAACGCAGTTCGAAGCCGAGCGCCTGGAGCGCGTCGCGCAGACGGTCGCGGCCATGCAGCGACTCGCGGCTGCGCCAGCGTGCGAGCGAGCGCGAAGTCCAGCCGGCGGCGCTCAGGCCTTGCGCGGTCTGGAATGCGCCCATCACCTCGTCGTAGTGGGCGATGCCGTCGGTTTGCGTCGGCGCGTCGTATTGCTCGCGATGCAGCACCACGCTTTGCGGCAGACGCGGCTTGACCTGCGCCGGGCGCGACTCGTCCGCGTAACCCACGCAGAGGCCGAACACGGGCATCACGCGCGGCGGCAAACCGAGTTCGGCGGCGACCTGTTCGGGCTGGTTGCGGATCGCGCCGATATACACCGAGCTCAGGCCGAGCGATTCGAGCGCGACCACGGCGTTCTGCGCGGCGAGGGCGGCATCGATCACGCCGACCAGCAGCGTTTCCATATAGTGCAGGCCTTCGGCGCTCGCGGACGTGCGTTGCGCGGCGGCTTCCAGGCGGTTGAGGTCGGCGAGCCAGACGAGAAAGAGCGGAGCTTCGCGGACCTGCGATTGATCGGCGGCGAGCTTCGACAGACGTGCCTTGCGTTCCGGGTCCTCGACAGCGACGACGCTCCACGTTTGCAGATTCGACGACGTGGACGCCGATTGCGCCGCGGCGATCAGCGTTTCGAGCGTGCCTTCGGGCAGCGGCTTTTTGGCGTAATTGCGCACCGAACGATGCGCGAGCAGCGTGTCGAGCGTGGCGTTCCAGGCGGGCAGCGGCGCGCTCCAGGGCGTGCCGTAACGCGCTTCGAGTGCTTCGGTGGCGTTCTGGGCGGCGGTCTCGGGCGTGCTGAGGGTGGACATCGGGTTGACTCCGGCGAATACGTTGAATGCAGACGGGTTAAGCGGGGCGCGTGGGCGCGAGCGCCGTATGGTACATGGCCTCGCGATTTGGCGCTGGGGTGGGCGGGGGGGGGCAGGCGGGCAGGCATGCGCGCTGCGCTCTGCACGGACGGCGCGTTGCCGTTATCATCGATGCGCGCACGCGCCGTGTCATTCGACCTTCCGCCCGGCCGCGCACGCCTTCCGATTGCCTTTCGCGCGCTGAGCTGGCGCGCGTTCACGTCTGCAGTGTCAACGTCCGCTGTTTCAACGTCTGCGAGGCTCTGTTATGTCGGCGAATTCTTCGAATGCTTCCCCGAACGCAACACCCGTCTGGTTCATCACCGGCTGCTCGATCGGCTTCGGCCGCGAGTTCGCGCGCGCCGTGCTGGCGCGCGGCTGGCGCTGCATCGCGACCGCACGTAACAAGGCCGCGCTTGACGATCTCGCGCCCGAGGCGGGCGAGCGTTTGCTGCGCGTCTCGCTCGACGTGACCGATCCGGCGCAGATTGCTGCGGCCGTTGCGCAAGCGCGCGAACGTTTTGGCGCGATCGATGTGCTCGTGAATAACGCCGGTTATGGTTATCAAAGCTCGATTGAAGAAGGCGAAGAGACGCAGATTCGCGCGCAATTCGATGCGAATGTGTTCGGTCTGTTTGCGCTGACGCGCGCGGTGCTGCCGGTCATGCGCGAGCAGAAACGCGGGCACGTGATCAACATTACGTCGGTGGCGGGACTCGCGGGCTTTCCGGGTTCGGGGTATTACGCGGCCAGCAAACACGCCGTAGAGGGATTCTCCGACGCCTTGCTCGCGGAGGCGGGGCCGCTCGGCATCAAGGTGACCTGTGTGGAGCCGGGACCGTTCCGCACCGAATGGGCGGGGCGCTCGCTCGTGCAGACGCCGAATCGAATTGCCGATTACGCGGAAACCGCGGGCGCGCGCATGCAGCGCACGGCAGAAGGCAGCGGCCATCAGCCGGGCGATCCGGCGCGCGCCGCGCAAGCGATTATTCGCATCACGGAAGTGGAATCGCCGCCGCGTCATTTCGTGCTCGGCGCATTCGGTGTGGATGCGGTGGCGGCGCGTTTGCGCGCCGCGCTCGCCGATATTGACACGTGGCGCGACGCTGGACTGGCGACGGATTTTCCGGCGGGAGAATAAGGGGCGTCGAGCGTGCGTCGTGAAGTTGTTCGATGGAACGCGCCTGCAATCACGTGCTGTTTAAGCTCACTTCATTGGAATCCAGATCGCCATGGCCATCCCCGATTTTCAGACCTTGATGCTTCCCGTTCTGCGTGCATCGGAAGGCGGTGAAGTGAAGATTTCGGATGTCGTTCAATCTCTGGCTGACGAATTCCTTTTAAGCGAAGACGAGCGTTCCGAACTGCTGCCTTCGGGCAAGCAGACGACCTTCGCGAATCGCGTGCATTGGGCGAAAAGCTATCTCGGCAAAGCCGGTCTGGTCGAACTCACGCGACGCGCGCATTTTCAGATCACCGACCGCGGGCGCGAAATTCTCGCGAAACCGCCGCAGAAAATCGACATCAAATTCCTGACGCAATTCCCCGAATTCGTTTCATTCCGCGAAGCAGGTAACGAAGCTGAAAGCGACCCATCGGCTTTAGCGGCAGTCGAGGCCGTTCAGGCAAGCGGTATGACGCCCGACGAAATCATTCGAAAAGCGCAGGCAGAACTGGACGCCGAATTGAGCCTCGATTTACTCGCTCACGTCATTGCGGCGCCTCCCGAATTCTTCGAAAGACTGGTGATTCAATTGCTGCTGGCAATGGGGTATGGCGGATCGACGCGCGACGCCGGGCGCGCATTGGGCCGAAGCGGCGATGGCGGTGTGGACGGCGTGATCGATCAAGACGCGTTGGGTCTGGATCGCATTTACGTGCAGGCAAAGCGCTATGCGGACGGAAATAACATCGGCTCCGGTGCGGTCCGCGACTTTTTCGGCTCGCTGGATCGCTTCAAGGCAGCCAAGGGACTTTTCGTGACGACGTCGGCTTTTTCTTCGTCGGCGAAAGAGACCGCCAATCTCCTTAGCAAACGCATCGTTCTGATCGATGGTCGTCAACTGGCGAAATTGATGATTCGATACAACGTAGGGTGTCGAGTCGAAGAAGTCATCGAGCTTAAAAAAATCGACGAGGAATTCTTCGAGTAATTTTTTGCTGCGCTCGCATTCGCTCAACCCGTCGCCATCACCAACGTCCCCGTCGCGACCAGTGCGCCGCGCCATAACCAGTCGAAGTTAATCCAGCCGCGCTTTAGTATTCCCAGCCCCACGTATTCATAAGCGACGAGTGCGATGATCGCCGTCGTCGCGAGCGTGACGAGCGTATGCAGCGCCGTGAACGAAAACGACACGGTCAACGGATTGACGCCGCCCGCGCCGCACAACGGCAACATCGCGGGCATGAGCATGAGACCCGCGCCGTGCAGCGTCGCCATCAACGCGGACCATGCCGCGAGGCCGAGAAATCCCACGGTCATGCCCACGCGCGCGCGATGCCGATGCCCGTAAACATGCTGCCAGATCGCCCAGCCGATCAGCAGCGCGCCCAGCACCCAATGCAGACCGCCTTGCGCGAGACGCGGCACCCACGTGCCGAGCAGCGCAATCGAACTCGTGAACAGCAGCACGGAAGCCGCATGCCCGAGCGCGATCGGCGGCAACGCCATCAATAGCGCGCCGCGATTGCGCCGTTGCAGGCCCAGCGCCGTCGCGAACAGCCAGCCCATGGCCGGATTCGCGCCGTGAAAGACGCCGCTGCCGACCACGGCGCTCCACGCCGCCCAGTGCGCGTCAAAGCCGCCGAAGATGCCGCTCATTGCTCCGCACGCTCACGGGTAGCAATACGAGTCCGACGAACAATCGCCGCCTTCCAGCCGGATCTGATGCGGTCGATGCGTCTTGGGCCATTGCACGAAAAAGCGCTCGTCGAAGGCGAGGCCGCCGTCCGGACCGGCGTCGAGCTTCACCATCCAGCCGTCGATTCCTTCGGGATAAAACTGCCCGTCAATCGCGCCATACAGCGAATTGGTGAAATAGACGCGCCGTCCGTCGCGACTCACTTCGACCATCTGCGGGCCGCCGTTGAGCGCACGTCCGCCCGCGAGCGGATGCGTCGCGCGCGAAACGATGCCGCCGATCCGCACGCTGCCGGTCAACTTAGGATGTTCGGGATCCGAAACATCGTATTGCCGCAGGTCGCCGGTTCCCCAGCACGCCACATAGAGAAAGCGGTCGTCGAGCGACAGTGCGATATCGGTCACGAGCGGCGGCACGGCGGCGAAGCCCTTGAGCATCGGCGGCAGCAGTTCCGGATCGGCGGGCTCGGCAGGAATCTCAATGATTTTGCGCGCCGCCCATTGATCGCCGTCGAGATACCACTGCCAGATCGAGGCCGAAAGATCCTTCAGGCTGATCACGGAATTGACGAAGCCATACGGGCGCGTGGGATCGTGCGCGGGCCGCAGTTCGAAGACGAGCTGATTCTCCGCGCCGAAGTCGAGCGTCTGCTTGTGCCGCCGCGTGTGCAGGTCCCAGAAGTGCAGGCGGTGACCGTACTGACCCCCCAGCAGCACTTCGGGCACGAGGCCGTTTTCGAAGTTCGCGGGCAGGCCCCATTCGCTCGTCACGACCGTGTCGAAGCCCAGATGCCACCAGCCGTCGTACGCCAGTTCCTGCGGGCCGCGTTCGATTTCCCACTGGCCGAGAATGTCGAAGCTCTCGTGATCCATCAGGAAGATCCCGCCAGGCGCTTCGCCGTCGGCATTGGCGAGCGCGGTGACGTAAATGCCATCCGGCCCGCAATGCACCGTATGAGGGCGCGTGTAGCCCGCACGTTGCGCGACGCTTTCCGGTTCGTGGACGCGCACAATATGCGGCCGACGCGGATCGGGTTTCGTATCGACAATATGAATACGCGACGATCGCAATCCCAGCACGACGAGATAGCGGCGCTCCGTATGCGCGTGCGGCGCGTTCGGGCACAGGCACGAACTGCACGCATTCCAGCCGAAGTGATGTAGCTCGTCGCCGGTATGGGGCATCGCGAGACGATGCACGATGCGGCCGAACTCCGGCGAGGCAGGGTCGAGATCGACCACGTCGAGCGAGTCCGGCACCGCGCTAGTAGGGTCGAAACTCGCGACCCACGCGAGCTTTTCGGGGGCCGCGTCGGCGGCGAGACGGGCCGAGGGGTAAAACGTCGGGTCCGGTTTCCACGTTGCCATCGCTGTCTCCTCCTTGCGCTTCGACGAGTCGGAGTGGCTATGATGCACCAGAGCCGCGTCGCGTGCCTGGGCGGTGATCGCCCGCTGTGCCTTATTCCATAAGGGAAAAAGCTTATGTCTTAACAAAAGAAGCGCATTCCCATCATGCGAACAGGGATAAAAATCGGCGCGCGATTATACGAGTCACGAAAACAGTGAATTCGTTTGGCTGACATTTATCTCGGAGCCCGGACTTTCTAGACTTATCAACAACGGTTCGCAGCAAGCGCTGCACCGACAAGTCAAGTTACCGGAGGTTATGTCATGAAGTCGCTTCTCAAGGCTGTTGCGCTGGCCGCCGTGCTCGCGGTGCCCGCCGTGTCGTTCGCCCAATCGCAACCGGAAAACGGTCCTGTCACGCGCGCACAGGTGCGCAACGAGCTGAAACAGCTGGAATCGGTGGGCTGGAGACCGAACGTCGTGTCTCCTTACTATCCTGAAGATTATCGCGCCGCGCAGGCCCGTCTCGCCGCACGCAGCGGCTACGGTCCTTCGACCGATGGCTCGTCGCAAAGCGGTTCGGCCAGCTCGTATTCGCCGCCGGTTATCATGAAGTGAGCGTGAATTGCGCCACGGAATTGGCGTGATTTGACGTGATGAAATGTGCAAACGCGGTGCATCCCAATGGGGCGCACCGCGTTTTCGCGTTCTAAACCATTCAATTCGATCGCAGTGAAAGCGCTTTCACTGCCGCGCATTCACCAGACATTCGCCAGACCCGTTAAATGTTTTGAATTGAATCGCGATCCTGGTCATCGATCCATGCGTGCGTCTCGTCGAGAATTTCGTCCGAGAGCGTGGGATCATCGATCAGGCGCGCGAGAATCACGGCGCCCACCATCGCCGACCAGCTGCCGATGGCCGCGCGCCGCGCGCGTGCAACTGTGGAAGCGTCTCCACTCGCCGACTTCGCCGCACTCAATCGCTCGATCTGCTTCCTGAGGCCCGCCGCCATCACGGCGCGCGCTTCGGGCGTTTGACGCACCGTTTCCGCGCCCAGCGCCGCGGTCGGACACCCTCCGGCGAGATTGTCGCGATGCGCGCGCGACAGATAGCGCGCCGCGTAACGCGCCACATCCGTTTCGCCGACCTCGCCCTGCGCGAACACGTGCGAGAGCGTTTCCGCAATCAGATCGTCCTTCGACTTGAAATAGCCATAAAAGCCGCCGTGCGTGAGGCCGGCGGCGCTCATGACCTCGGCGACCGTAACGGCGTCGTAGCCGCGCTCGCGGAACAAGCGGCTGGCCGCTTCCAGAATTTTCTGGCGATTGATCGCCACCTGCTCACGACTGACTCGCATCGCGTTCTCCACGGACTTCGATTTTCTGCTTGACATTATACATGATGCTCATCATCATTCGACTAAAATACATGATGGACATCATGTATAAACCGATCGATGCACAAAGGAGTGTCACCATGTCAGCAAAACCCGTTGTTCTGATCACCGGCGCGTCAGCAGGAATTGGCGCGGTCTATGCCGATCGTTTCGCGCAGCGCGGTCACGATCTCGTGCTCGTCGCGCGCGATCAGTCGCGTCTTGAAGCGCTGGCGGCGCGGTTGCGCGAGCGCGATGGCGTGAATGTCGAGATTCTGCGCGCCGACCTGACGCAGCAAGCAGACCTCGAACAAGTGGAAGCGCGGCTCGCGAACGATGCGCGCATCGGCGTGCTGGTGAACAACGCGGGCACCGCGGCGGCGGGCACGTTCGTCGACCAAGGCGCCGAGGTCGTGAGCAAGCTGATCGCGCTGAACGCCACGGCGGTCGCGCGGCTCGCCACCGCCGTCGCGCCGCGTTTCGCGCGCGAAGGGCAGGGCGCGATCGTCAACGTGGCGTCGGTGCTGGGTCTCGTGCCCGAATATCATGCGACGCTCTACGGTGCGACCAAAGCGTTCGTGCTGTTCCTCTCGCAAGGGTTACACGTCGAACTCGGGCCCAAGGGCGTCTATGTGCAGGCGGTGCTGCCGGGCGCCACGCGCACGGATATCTGGTCGCACGCGGGCAAGGACGTGAACGAACTGAATGGCGTGATGGAAGTCGACGATCTCGTCGATGCGGCGCTCGCGGGCTACGATCTGCGCGAGACGGTCACCATTCCGCCGTTGCCCGACGATCAGCAGTGGAAGACGTTCGAGGTCGCGCGTCAGGCGATGGCGGCGAACTTCGGTCAATCGCAGCCGGCGGCGCGTTATCGCGCGACGGCCGCCGAAGCGAAGTAAGCCAACGTGAAGTGTCGAAGCCGGGCGCGCGAGTCTTCTTGCGCGCCCGTGCCAGGTTGCAGTTATTGCGCGGGCGCGGCGGCCTGCGTGCCCGAAGCCGCATCGGCGGGCGCGGGCTTTTCCTGATCGGGCTGCCAGCCGCCGCCGAGCGCGAGGAACAGCTTGACCTGATCGAGCGCGACCTGGCCTTCGGCTGCCGCCACCTGCGAGTGCGCCGCCGTGAGCGTGCGCGTGGCGTCGAGATCGGAGAGGAACGATTCGCGGCCCGCCGAATAGAGCCGATGCGTTTCGTCGGCGGACTGTTGCGCCGAGCCATACGCGGTGCGCAGCGAATCGGCGCGTTGCGTATCGGCGGCGTAGGTGGCGAGGCTCGACTGCGTTTCGCGCAGCGCGTTCAGCACGACGCCGTCGAAATGCGCGAGGGCGCCGGCCGTTGCCGCTTGCGCGCCGCGCACGCGTGCGCGCTGGCCGTTCGCGGGGAAGGTCCAGTTGATCAGGGGGCCGAACGACCAGCTATTGGTGATCGGCGAGAACAGATCGCTCGCGATACCGACCGAGCCGACGCTCGCGCCGATGCTGATATCCGGATACATCTCCGCCATCGCCACGCCGATCTTCGCCGTCGCCGACGCAAGCTGGCGTTCGGCTTCGCGCACATCCGGGCGGCGGCGCAACAGCGCCGCGCCGTCGCCGACCGGAATCGGCTGCGAGAGCTTCGGCAGGCGGTTGCAACTGAGTATGGCCGGCGGCAGCGCCGACGGCGGCTGCGCGAGCAGCATCGCGAGCTGATATTGCGCGATGCGCTGGCGTCCCTGGAAGCGCGGAATGTCGGCGGCGAGCGTCTGGACTTGCGTCACGCCGCGCGTCACGTCGGGCTGGTTGCCGCGGCCCGCGTCGCGAAGGCGTTTGGTGAGCGCCACGCGCTGCTGTTGCAGCTTCAGCGACTCCTGCGCAATGGCGAGTTCCTCGCCCGCCGAGCACGATTCGACATAGGCCTGCACGACGTCGGCGACCACGGTGATGCGCGCGAGATCGGCAGCGGCCAGCACGGCTTCGTCTTCGGCCTGCGCCGATTCGACGCCACGGCGCAGCTTGCCGAACAGATCGAGTTCATACGAGACATTCACGCCGAGCGAGCCGAGGTTTTCCACCGGCAGCTTGCTGAACAGCAGGTATTGTTCCGCCGATTCCTGGGCGCGCTGGAAGCCCACGGTCGCGCCGCCCGAGAAGCCGCCTTGCGCGTTGGCCACATCGAGCGCCGCGCGCGAACGCGCGAGATTCGCGGCGGCCACGCGCAGGCTCGCGTTCGATTGCAGCGCGTCCTGCACGAGCTGATCGAGCGTGGGATCGTCGTAAAGACGCCACCAGTCGTTGGGCACATCGCCCTGCGAGACCGGCGCTTTATCCGCGCCCGCGATCGGACCTTGCGCGAGCGGCGCGTTGACGAGCGCTTCGTTCGGCAGCTTGTAGTTCGGGCCCAGATTCATGCACGCGCCGAGCGCGAGCGTGAGCGGCGCAAGTGCAAACGAGCGCCAGAGGCGGCGGCGCGTCATTGCGAGGCTCCGCTCGCGGCCGTTGCTGCGCTTGCGCCGCTTACACTGCTCGCACCGCTCGCGCCATTGGCGTTGTCCTTCGCGCGCTGCTTGTCGTTGGCGTCCGCGCGCACGGCGACGGTCGCGGTGCGGCCCGCGATCATGCGGAAGTCGTCGGGCACTTCGTCGAGCGCGACGCGCACCGGAATGCGCTGCGCAAGACGCACCCAGCTGAACGCCGGGTTCACGTTCGGCAACAGGTTCGGGCTCGCCTGACGATCGCGGTCCTCGATGGCCGCGACGATGCTCTGCACGTGACCGCGCAGCGGACGCGTTTCGCCCATCACCGTGATCTCGACCGGCTGGCCGATATGAATGCCGTGCAGGCGCGTTTCCTCGAAATAGCCGTCGACGCGGAACGAGTGCATGTCCACCACGGACAGCACCGCGCGGCCCGCCGACACGTACTCGCCCACACGCGGCGCGCGGTCGTTCAGATAACCGTCAACCGGACTCACGATGGTCGTGCGTTCGAGATTGAGCTTCGCGGTGTCCACCTGCACCTGGGCGTCGGCCGCGGCGGCTTCGCCCTGTTCGACGCGCGTGCGGCTCTCTTCGAGCGTTTCGCTCGCGACGAGATTGCCGAGCGTGATGTTGCGCGCGAATTCCCGTTTGGCCTGCGCGAGCGTGGCCTTGCGCTGTTCGAGCGCGGCCTGCGCGAGACGCAGTGCGAGCGTGTAGCGCGCCTGGTCGATCACGAACAGCACCTGGCCTTTCTTGACCTGCTGATTGTCGACCACGTCGACGTTCGTGATGAGGCCGCCCACGTCGGGCGCGACCTGGATCACGTCGGCGCGCACGTGGCCGTCACGCGTCCACGGCGAGAACATGTAGTAGTTGACGATGCGCCACAGCACAAGCGCGGCGACGACGACGACGATGAGCGTCAGCAGGATTTGGCCTGCGGAGAACCAGGTTTTTTTCACGTTCACGTTAGTTCACGAAGCGATGCGACACGATGATGACGGCAGCCAGGACGAACACATAAATGCCGAGATCGAAAATGGAGCGATGCCAGACGAGCCGGTAAAAACCGACCCGCGTGAGCACCTTGCCGATCACGACATTGATGAGGTACGCGATCAGCATCAGCACGAGCACGGCCGGCACGAACACGCCGAAGATATCGATTTCGCCGATCATGGTGCGGGTTTTACAGAGACAGAAAAAGGTTGTGCGCTCACGCTTTGCCTCCCGAGGTATCGCCGCTCGGACGCTGGGCGACCAGCGTCGGATACAGCGAGAGACGCAGCCCGACCAGCGCGTGCAGCGTGTCGCGCAGCCAGCGCTGCGAGACGCGCATGCGCGGCGGCGCGGCGTTTTCGGTCTGCGCGTCGCCGAGACCTTGCGCGATGCCGCGCGTGGCCACGCGATGCAGCGCGTCGTCGATGGTGGCGAGCAGCGCGGGCGGCGCGTCCTGGCGCGCGCTCGCTTGCGCGCAGCGCGAGTAATGATCGCTGACGCCGGCGAGCACGCGGTCGATGGCGGCGGGCACGTCGCCGTCGAGCTTGCGGCGCGAGCGGCGCAGATCGAGCGCGTTGAGCGCGATGCGCAGATCGCGGAAGCTCTCGATCGACGGATGGCGGTGCTCGTCGGAGGCCGCGAGACGCGGCAGCAACTGCATCAGGCGATCGAGCATGCGCGAGGCCAGATTGCGCTGATCGCCGAGCGGCGCGACCGAGGCCGAGAGCGCCACGTCGGACCAGCTCGAACGCAGCAGTCGGCGCGCGGCGAGTTCGGCGCCGAACGGGCGCGTCACGCGCGTCCACACATAGGCGAACAGCAGACCCGCGACGCCCGCGATATTGCTGTTGAGGAACACGAGGAAGTCGGCCTCGTACGCGCTCTGGATACTGATGAAGGTGGCGGTGTTCACGGCCACGAGCATCGTCACCATGTTGAATTGCGGACGCGGTATCAAGGTGCCGATCAAGATGAACGGCCCCGCGAACAGCAGCACGAGCATCGGGAAATCGTGCACCTTGGGCAGCACCACGAACAGATAGAGGCCCGCGAACACCACGCTCGCGGCGGTCGCGGCGAAGAAGCGGAACACCATCGGCGCGGGCTCGTCGAGCGCGGCGAAGAAGCAGCAAGCCACGGCCGCGAGCGTCACCGCGCCCGCGCCGTCGTGCCAGCCCGAACTGACCCAGAGCCAGCACGCCACGAGAATCGCGCTCACCGGCACGGCGCACGAAATCAGCATCATGCCGCGATCGTAGAAGCGCTCGGTGCCGCCCAGACGCCAATGGCGATAGCGCGGCCGCCACGAACCCGCTTCGTGTGCGATCAGCGCACGCAGCGAGCGGCAGTCCTGCCAGACGTCGATCACCTGACCCAGACGCCAGAGCGCGTTCGAGAGCAGCGCGCCTTCCCAGCTCGTGAGCGCGTCGTGGCCCGGCTGCAGCGCGATGATGCGCGCGCGCAGGCTGTCCGCGACGGGGTCGCCGGAGTCGTCGCGCATCTCGGCGGCGCGCGTGGGCAGCGGCGCGTCGAACCATTGGGCGGCGTCGGCGAGCAGCGCGTCGAGGCCTTCGGGCCACGTGTGCAGGTCGCGGCGCAGGGCCAGCAGCGGGTCGGCGAGCGCCGAAATCATCGGCAGAAACAGTTGCATGCGTCCGCGCAGATTCTCCGCGCGCGCGAGCACTTCGGGATGCGTGTGGTCGTAGCTCAACTGGCTCAGCAGGAATTCGAGCTGATTGACCGTCGCCGCGAGACGCTGGCGGCAAGCCGAAAGCGCCTTGCCCGTGATGTGGCCCGAGAGCGTTTCGCGGCCGTAGAAGGCGGCATCGCGGAACCAGGCGTCGGCGCGCTCGATCAGCGTGGGCGCGAGGCGGCTCGGCAGGATGTTGCTGCCCACGACGCTCGCGCAGATGATGCCCAGCGTGATCTCCTCGGTCCGCGCGATGGCCACGTCGAACACCGTGCTCGGATCGGTCACGGTGGGCAGCGCGATCAGCGGCATCGTGTAGCCGGCGAGCATGAACACATAGCTGCGCGCCGTGCGGTCCATGATCGCGAGATAGAGCAGCGTGCCGGTCCAGGTCGCCACGATCACGCTGAACAGCAGCGGCGTTTCGACGAAGGGCGGCACGAGCGCGATCGCGGCGGCTGCGCCGAGCGCGGTGCCGAGCGCGCGATAGAGCGCCTTCGAGCGCGTTGCGCCGACAAACGGATTCGAGACGATATAGACGCTCGCCATCGCCCAGTACGGCCGCGGCAACTGGAAGATCAGCGCGATATAGAGCGCGAGCATCGACGCGGCGAACGTCTTGACCGAGAAAAGCCAGTCGCGGAGGGTCGGGTAGGTCATGAGGCCGCTTTCAGCTTTCGGTCCGGGGTGCGCCCTCGGCCGGGTCCGGGGCGTTGAAGGCGGTGAGCACGCGCAGCGTGGCTTCGAGATCCGCCCGGCTCACGCCCTTGAGCACGCGCGCGCGCAGATCGCGCAGATCGGCTTCGATGTGCGCGGTGACGGTGCGGCCTTCGTCGGTCAGTGAAATCGTTTTCGCGCGGCGGTCGTCCGGGTCTTCGTCGCGACGGGCGAGGCCGGCGGCGCAGAGCTGATCGAGCAGACGCACGAGCGACGGGCCTTCGATGCCCACGTGTTCGGCGAGCGTGACCTGGCGCACGCCTTCGCCCAGGCGGCCGGCGATCAGCAGCGGCGAGGCGCAGGCTTCGGAGACGTTATAGGCCGTGAGCGCGCCATGCGTCGTGCGGCGCCATTTGCGGGCGGCGAGGACGAGCGAACTGCTGACGGCCAGTCGTAAGGTGTGAAGATTCGACATCGGCGGGATGATAGCCCAAAGCGATTTGGTAGCAAACTATCTTTTTCCGGCTGACGACGCCATCCTCGGATAGTAATCGAGCCGGCGTTCGCGTGGCGGCCGCGCGCCCTTCGTGTGACGCGCGCGCCACGCCGGGTGGCTGCCGGGGCCCGGCGGGTGCAGATTGTCACACACGCTTACTTGCTTTGCAGCGACGCGCCATACGTGGACACGCCGATACACGCGAAACGCGCGAAACGCCCATACATATAGCGGCGAGGGACGACGCGCGGCGCGGCCTCAGTGCGGGGACCAGCCTTGCAGCACGGCCGGCAGCGCGGCCATGTCGGTGATCACGTGGGCGACGCCTTCGGCCCGCAACGCCTCGGCGCTGCTGTGGCCCGATTCGGCGGGGCTGTAGCCGAACACCGTCGCGCGCGCCGCGAGGCGCGCGCGC
>NZ_JAAGPN010000346.1:0-6905 GCF_017104805.1 Paraburkholderia sp. Ac-20347
CCATCTTGTTGTACGCGCCGCGCAGCTTGAACGAGAAGACCGGCTGGTTGTCCTCACGCTTGAGCAGCACCGTGTTGCCGATGCGTGCCGAGAGATTCGGCGCGGGTTCGAGCTCGGTTTCGCGGGCGACGTCGTACACGCGCGCGGTGAGGACTTTCTTCAGGTAATCGTCGTGGGAAGCCATGCGGGGAGCGCGCGGGGCGCGGGTCGGGACGGGAAAACGTAGATGATAGCGCCAACGGCTCCAGCGCTGGCGGGCCGGGCAGGGCGGCGAACAGGCGACGCAGGCGTGGAGAAGAAGCGACAAAGAAGTGACGAAGAAGCGGTAAGGTTGATCGGCGCCCGTTCCCCGACTATCCGGACGGTTAATCCGCGCCGCGACGCCCTGTCACAGGGCAATGCGCAGGCGTGCCCGCCGGCGGGTGAAATTCAACCTTACGTGTCAGCGGGCTTCCCACCGAGGGTCAGCGCACGCGCGGATCATGCGTTAAAATCGCTTTTTGAAACAAGGATCGGAAGATGCACTGGCAACCTCGGACAGCCCATTTGATGCCCGCACGGCGCGAAACCCGCCCCGCGGCGCAGCGGCACGCCCGCCACGCACGATCGTGTCGCTAAGTCCGAGCGCCGGGGAACCATCGGCGTGAGCGCTGCCGCCATGCTTCCCCACCCCTTCGTCCGCCCAGCCATCCGCGCCACGAGCGTGCCCCCGGCGGACACGATTTCAGAATAGCGCCCCACGCGCCCCGTCAGCATCCGTCCGATCGGCTCCGTAAGCCGCGCGCGGATCTGGCTCAAAGAGTCGTCCAACCATGAACGCACCTCAAGTTTTCGATCCTCACGGCGCCGCCGCAGCCGTGGCCGCCGACATCGAACCGCGCCTGCGCGAGATTCCGTACAACTACACGTCCTTTTCGGACCGCGAAATCGTCATCCGCCTGCTGGGCGAAGAGGCGTGGAACGCGCTCGCCGAACTGCGCGGCGAACGCCGCACGGGCCGCTCGGCGCGCATGCTGTATGAAGTGCTCGGCGACATCTGGGTCGTGCGCCGCAATCCGTATCTGCAGGACGACCTGCTCGACAATCCGAAGCGTCGCGCGATGCTGATCGATGCGCTGAATCACCGCATCGCCGAAATCGAGAAGCGCCGCCGCGCCGACCTCGTCGAGCACAGCGACCAGGACGGCGTCGTGCGCGCCGCGCGCGTGGAAACGCTGATCGGCGCGGCTCGCCGTGCGATCGAGGAATTCGCCGCCGAATTCGACAAGATGGCCGATCTGCGCCGCCGCGCCACCAAGGTGCTCGGCAAGCGCACGCAGAAGGACAACATCCGTTTCGACGGCATTGCGCGCGTCTCGCACGTGACCGACGCGACCGACTGGCGCGTGGAATATCCGTTCGTGGTCCTCACGCCGGACACCGAAGCCGAGATCGCGGGCCTCATCAAGGCCTGCTTCGAACTGGGTCTCACGGTGATCCCGCGCGGAGGCGGCACGGGCTACACGGGCGGCGCGGTGCCGCTCACGCCGTTCTCGGCCGTCATCAACACCGAAAAGCTCGAACAGCTCGGGCCGGTCGAAATGACCGATCTGCCGGGCGTGAACCGCAAGGTCGCGACGATTTTCTCGGGCGCGGGCGTGGTCACGCGCCGCGTGACCGAAGCGGCGGACGCGGCGGGCTTCGTGTTCGCGGTCGATCCGACCTCGCTCGACGCGTCGTGCATCGGCGGCAACGTCGCCATGAACGCGGGCGGCAAGAAGGCCGTGCTGTGGGGCACGGCGCTCGACAACCTCGCCTGGTGGCGCATGGTCGACCCCGAAGGCAACTGGCTCGAAGTCACGCGCCTCGACCACAACATGGGCAAGATCCACGACATCGAAGTCGCGCGCTTCGAACTGAAGTGGTTCGACGGCGAGTACGCGCCGGGCGAAAAGCTGCTGCGCACGGAATCGCTCGACATCGCGGGCCGCGTGTTCCGCAAGGAAGGTCTCGGCAAGGACGTGACCGATAAATTCCTCGCGGGCCTGCCGGGCATCCAGAAGGAAGGCTGCGACGGTCTCATCACGTCGGCGCGCTGGGTGCTGCACAAGATGCCCGCACACACGCGCACGGTCTGTCTGGAGTTCTTCGGCCAGGCGCGCGAGGCGATCCCGAGCATCGTCGAAATCAAGGATTACCTGTTCGAAACGTCGAAGCAGGGCGGCGCGATTCTCGCAGGTCTGGAGCATCTGGACGAGCGCTATCTGCGCGCCGTGGGCTACGCGACCAAGAGCAAGCGCAACGCGTTTCCGAAGATGGTGCTGATCGGCGACATCGTCGGCGACGACGCCGATGCCGTGGCCGCCGCCACCTCGGAAGTGATCCGTATGGCCAACGGCAAGAGCGGCGAAGGCTTCGTGGCCGTCTCCGCCGAGGCCCGCAAGCGCTTCTGGCTCGACCGCAGCCGCACGGCCGCGATCGCCAAGCACACCAACGCGTTCAAGATCAACGAAGACGTCGTGATTCCGCTCAACCGCATGGGCGAGTACACGGACGGCATCGAGCGCATCAACATCGAACTGTCGATCAAGAACAAGCTGCAACTGGTCGACGCGCTCGAAGCGTTCTTCAAGGGCGGCAAGCTGCCGCTCGGCAAGAGCGACGACGCCAACGAAATCCCCAGCGCGGAGCTGCTCGAAGACCGCGTGCAGCAGGCGCTCGATCTGCTCAAGCGCGTGCGCGAGCGCTGGACCTTCGTCGGCGACAAGCTCGACATGCCGCTGCGCGAGGCGCAGCACTATCTCGTGCAACTGGGCTACGAAGCGCTGGCGGAGAAGTTCGCCGACCGCTGCGACACGCAGCCCGACGTCAACGTTTTCCATGTGACGCAGGACCGCACGGTGCGCATCTCGTGGAAGCAGGAGATCCGCGCCGAACTGCGCAAGATCTTCAACGGCGGCGAATTCAAGCCGATCCTCGACGAAGCCCAGGCGATCCACAAGAAGGTGCTGCGCGGCCGCGTGTTCGTGGCGCTGCACATGCACGCCGGCGACGGCAACGTGCACACCAACCTGCCGGTGAACTCGGACAACTACGAGATGCTGCAGGACGCGCACGTCGCGGTCGCGCGCATCATGAAGCTCGCGCGTTCGCTCGACGGCGTGATCTCGGGTGAGCACGGCATCGGCATCACCAAGCTCGAATTCCTCACCGAGGACGAGATCGCCGACTTCCGCGCCTACAAGCAGCGCGTCGATCCGCATGGCCGCTTCAACGCGGGCAAGCTGCTCGAAGGCGCCGACCTGCGCAACGCCTACACGCCGTCGTTCGGCCTGATGGGCTACGAGTCGCTGATCATGCAGCAATCCGACATCGGCGCGATCGCCGAGTCGGTCAAGGACTGCCTGCGCTGCGGCAAGTGCAAGCCGGTGTGCGCCACGCACGTGCCGCGCGCGAACCTGCTGTACAGCCCGCGCAACAAGATTCTCGCGACCTCGCTGCTGGTCGAGGCGTTCCTGTACGAAGAGCAGACGCGCCGCGGCGTGTCGATCAAGCACTGGGACGAGTTCAACGACGTGGCCGACCACTGCACGGTCTGCCACAAGTGCGTGACGCCGTGCCCGGTGAAGATCGACTTCGGCGACGTGACGATGAACATGCGCAATCTGCTGCGCAAGATGGGCAAGAAGAAGTTCAACGCGGGCAACGCGGCGGGCATGTTCTTCCTCAACGCCACCAATCCGCAGACCATCAACCTCGCGCGTACCGCGATGATGGGCGTGGGCTACAAGGCGCAGCGCCTCGGCAACGACGTGCTGAAGAAGTTCGTCAAGAAGCAGGCGGCGCATCCGCCCGCATCCACGGGCAAGTCGCCGGTGGTCGAGCAGGTGATCCACTTCGTCAACAAGAAGATGCCGGGCAACCTGCCGAAGAAGACGGCGCGCGCGCTGCTCGACATCGAAGACAACAAGATCGTGCCGATCATCCGCAATCCGAAGGCGACGAGCGTCGATTCGGAAGCGGTGTTCTACTTCCCGGGCTGCGGCTCGGAGCGTCTGTTCTCGCAGGTCGGTCTTGCCACCCAGGCGATGTTGTGGGAAGCGGGCGTGCAGACCGTGCTGCCGCCGGGCTATCTGTGCTGCGGCTATCCGCAGCGCGGCTCGGGCCAGTTCGACAAGGCCGAGCAGATCGTCACCGACAACCGCGTGCTGTTCCACCGCGTCGCGAACACGCTCAACTACCTCGACATCAAGACCGTCGTGGTGTCGTGCGGCACGTGTTACGACCAGCTCGCCGGTTATGAATTCGACAAGATCTTCCCGGGTTGCCGCATCATCGACATTCACGAGTTCCTGCTCGAGAAGAACATCAAGCTCGATGGCGTGAGCGGCACGCGCTACATGTATCACGACCCGTGCCACACGCCGATCAAGACGATCGACCCGGTCAAGCTCGTCAACGAACTCATGGGTTCGGAAAAGGACGGCTACAAGATCGAGAAGAACGATCGTTGCTGCGGCGAATCGGGCACGCTCGCGGTCACGCGTCCGGACATTTCGACACAGGTGCGCTTCCGCAAGGAAGAGGAAATCCGCAAGGGCGCGGCGAAGCTGCGCGACATTCCGATCGTCGGCAACGGCGCGAACGGCGTGCAGCCGGCCACGCCGCAGGAAGCGGGCGGGCAGGGCACGGCGCAGGACGTCAAGATTCTGACGAGCTGCCCGTCGTGCCTGCAGGGTTTGTCGCGCTACAACGAGGACGCCAATATCGAAGCCGATTACATCGTGGTGGAGATCGCCCGTCATGTGCTGGGCGAGAACTGGATGGCGGACTACGTGCAGAAGGCGAACAATGGCGGAATCGAGCGCGTGCTGGTTTAATGGCACGGCTAATTTTTCCGTAATACGGTTCGAGGACGACGATGGCATGCGTATTCTGTAATGAGGAAGGCGGCGAGGTGCTGTGGGAGGACGAGCGTCTGCGCGTCGTGCTCGCGACCGCCGAAATCGACTATCCGGGCTTTTGCCGGGTGATCTGGAATACGCACGTCGCCGAGTTCTCGGATCTCGAGCACGCCGACCGGGAACATCTGATGCGCGCGGTGTATGCGGTCGAGCGGGCGCAGCGCCGCGTCATGCAACCGTCGAAGGTGAATCTCGCGAGTCTCGGCAACCAGGTGCCGCACGTGCACTGGCACGTGATCCCGCGCTTCAGCAACGACGCGCATTTCCCGCTGCCCGTGTGGGCGCCGCGTCAGCGCACGGTGTCGGAAGCGATGCTCGGTCAGCGCCGCGCCCAGGCCACGCTGCTGCGCGAGGCGGTGCGGCAGGAAATGGAACAGGCGCTGGCGTGAGCCGGACCGGCGGGGCAGCCTTGCCGGACTTGACGGGCGAACAGGAAAGAACATGAGCGGACTCAAATCCGATACGCCGGTGCCGACCGGCGTCGTGGTGCATGCGCTGTCGCGCGTGCTCGAACTGCAGTATGCGAACGGCCAGAGCTATCGCATCCCGTTCGAGCTGATGCGCGTCTATTCGCCCTCGGCGGAAGTGCGCGGCCACGGGCCCGGCCAGGAAACGCTGCAGACCGGCAAGCGCGAAGTGACCATCACGGCGCTCGAAGGCGTCGGCAACTACGCGCTGCAGCCCACCTTCTCCGACGGCCACAACACCGGCATCTATTCGTGGGACCAGCTCTACGAACTGGCCACGCAGCAGGACACGCTCTGGGCCGACTATTTCGCGAAGCTCAAGGCCGCGGGCGTCGAGCGCGACGCGCCGATGGCGCCGCCCGCTGCCGCGCACGGCCACTGCCACTGACGCTTCCTGTTACGATCCAGCCGCCGCGCCACGACGCGGCGAATTTCATTCAAAAGGTCCGGCTGCGAGCCGGACAAGACCGCGAAAGGACGAGCGCGATGAGCAAAACCCACTTCGGCTATCAGACAGTCGACGAACAGGACAAGGCGAAGAAGGTGGCCGGCGTGTTCCACTCGGTCGCCTCGAACTACGACCTGATGAACGACCTGATGTCGGGCGGGCTGCACCGCGCGTGGAAGGCGTTCACGATCGCCCAGGCCAATATCCGTCCGGGCGCGAAGGTGCTCGACATCGCGGGCGGGACCGGCGATCTGTCGATGGCGTTCGCGAAGAAGGCCGGTCCGACGGGCGAGGTCTGGCATACCGACATCAACGAGTCGATGCTGCGCGTGGGCCGCGACCGCCTGATCGACAAAGGCGTGATCACGCCCGCGCTGCTCTGCGACGCCGAGAAAATTCCTTTTCCGGACAACTACTTCGACCTGGTGACCGTGGCTTTCGGGCTGCGCAACATGACGCACAAGGACGCCGCGCTCGCGGAAATGCGCCGGGTGATCAAGCCGGGCGGCCGCGTGATGGTGCTCGAATTCTCGAAGGTCTGGGAGCCGCTCAAGAAGGCGTACGACGTGTACTCCTTCAAGGTGCTGCCGTGGCTCGGCAAGCGTTTCGCCCAGGACGCGGACAGTTACCAGTACCTGGCGGAGTCGATCCGCATGCATCCGGACCAGGAAACCCTGAAGACGATGATGGAACAAATCGGCCTCGATGCCGTCAAATATTACAATTTGTCAGCTGGCGTGGTAGCCTTACACGTCGGGACAAAGTACTAGTGTTCCTAACTATCTGTCTTTAAAGGAAATACCGCCATGCCTGAGACCCGCAACAATGCTTCCAGTAAGCTTTCAATGTCTTGGGCGAGGCGGATTGGCACCCTGGCGGTGATCGGCGCGCTGGTGGCGGGCAGCTTCGCATCGTTCGACGCCGAAGCTCGTCGCATGGGTGGCGGCCGCAGCTTCGGCAAGCAGTCCTCGGTCGCGTCGCAGCGCAGCACCACGCCGCCGCCCGCGCAGCCCAGCCCCACGAATCCCGCCCAGCAGGCCGGCGCGC
>NZ_JAAGPN010000347.1:0-6837 GCF_017104805.1 Paraburkholderia sp. Ac-20347
CCGGTCACGGCAGTCTGACGCAGGCGGGCGGCGCGGCCGGCGCGCCCGTCGCGCTGCTCGGCGCGCCGGACCTGCGCAATCCCGCCAAGGTGCAGGACGAGACCCACGTCGTCTTCGACATCGCGCCGTTTGAAGGCGCGCACGGCTATCGCGTGCAGATCGGCCGCGATGCGGGCCTCTACGACATGATCCGCGATCAGCGCAGCGACTCGCCGCACGTCGATGTGGGCGCGCTCGACGACGGCACGTATTTCGTGCGCCTGTCCGCGATCGACGCGAACGGCCTCGAAGGCATGCCGTCCACCTACGCGTTCGAGCGCCGCCGCCTCTCGCTCGGCGTCACGGCCGGCCGTATCGACGACTCGCGCGACTACGCGTTCCGCTGGTTCGTCGATCGCGGCGCGCAGAACACGCGTTTTCGCTTCGTGCTGGCGAAAACGGAAGATCTGCGCGCGCCGCTCGTCGACCGCACCGATCTCGACGGCGGTGAAGCCGTCGTGCGCGATCTGCCCAAGGGCACCTATTACTGGACCGTGATCGCCGAGCAGTTCGAGGGCGGCCGCTACTACCAGAAGGCCAGTCCGGTCCAGTCGTTCCGGCTCGACTGGTGACGCAGACGCGCATGAGCGTGAGCCCGCCCACGCCGCTCGGCCGTCCGGTCGGGCGGCGTTTTCTGTTCGAATGGGCGGGCGTGGCGTGCACGGGCATCCTCGTCGTGCTGCTGAGCGTGCTGGGGCAGTGGACGCTCGGCGCCGATCAGCTCGTCTACGACCGCCTGCTGACGCTGCGTGATCAGCCGGTCTCGCCCGACATCGTGATCGTCGAAATCGACAATGCGAGCGTGGCCGCGCTCGGCCGCTGGCCCTGGCCGCGCAGCGTGCATGCGCAGGTGGTCGACCGGCTCGCGCAGGCGGGCGCGGCGGCCGTGGTCTACGACGTGCTGTTCACCGAACCGTCGATCGACGACGTGCGCTTCGGCGAAGCGCTGCGCAAGCGACCCGCGTATCTCCCCGTTCTGCTGTCGCCCGCCGACGAAACCGACGGCGGCCGCCGCACGGTCGACCAGCCCGTGGCGCAGCTTGCGCAGGCGGCGGCCGGCATCGGTCACATCAATCTCGAAGTCGATACAGACGGCATCGTGCGCAGCGTCGCGCTGTTCGAGGGCGACGACAAGCAGCGCTGGCCGCAACTGATGGTGCCGCTGTGGCGCGCGGTGCGCAGCGGCCAGGTCACGCTCGCGCACGCCGCTTATCCCGCCGACGCCGCGCGCCGCGACGCCAGCCTGCTACACGCGGGCGGCCCGCAAAGCGAGGCGCGCTTCCTGCTGCCGTTCAGCGCGAACGTCGAGCACTACCGCAAGGTGTCGTTCGCCGATCTGCTCGAAGGACGCGTGTCGCCCGACCTGCTGCGCGGGCGCGTGGCGCTCGTGGGCGTGACGGCGTCGGGGTTGTACGACCGCTTCGCCACGCCGCTGTCGGGCACGCTCGGGCCGCTGCCGGGCGTCGATATCCACGCGCTCGTGCTCGATACGCTGCTCAACGGCACCGCCATCGAACCGGCCGGCCCGCTGACCGTCGTGCTGGCTTCGCTGCTGCCGCTCGCGCTGCTGCTGGCCGGGTTTCTGGTGTTCGCGCCGTTGCGCACGCTGCTGTTGCTGCCGTTTCTGGCGCTGCTCTCGCTGGCCGCGAGCGCGGCGCTGCTCTACGGCGCGCGCATCTGGCTCACGCCCGTGCCGGCCATCGTCGTGCTGGCCGCGGTGTATCCGCTCTGGAGTTGGCGGCGTCTCGAAATGACGATGGCGTATGTGCGCAAGGAATTGCAGCAGCTCGCCGACGAACCCTACCTGCTGCCCGAGGCGCCCGCGCCCGGACGCGAGTACGCGGGCGACGCGCTGGCGCAGCAGATGGCGCTGATGGCGCAGGCCGCGCAGCGCTTGCAGGACATGCGCCGCTTCGTCTGGGACAGTCTCGATTCGGTGCCGGAGCCCTTGCTGGTCGCCGACCTGCGCGGCATCGTGCTGATCGCCAATCACGCGGCGCGCGCCTATTTCGCGCGCCTGAACGTGGGCGCGTTCGAGGGCCGCTGGGTGCAGGACGTGTTCGGCGACCTCGCGCTCGTCAAGCCGATCGATCCGAATCCGGAGACGCTCGCCTTCGCGCATGCGCACTGGCCCGCGCCGCTCGATCCGGCGCGCGGCGAATTCGCGCAGTTGATGGAGCGCGGCGTGGAAGTGCGCGCGCGCGACGGCAGCGACTATCTGCTGCGCTACGCGAGCTGCACGAACGCGCAGGGCCAGGCGGTCGGCTGGATCGCCGGTCTCGTCGACGTGACGGCGCTGCACGACGCCGAGCGTCAGCGCGAAGATGCGCTGCGTCTGCTTTCGCACGACATGCGCTCGCCGCAGGCGTCGATCGTCGCGCTGGTCGAGACCGAGCGCGAGCGCGGCACGCTGGCGGCCGCGCCGGTGCGCGAGGTCATGGACCGCATCGAGCGCTACGCGCGCCGCTCGCTTACGCTGGCCGACGACTTCGTACAACTCGCGCGCGCGGAATCGCAGGTCTACGCGCTGGAGCCCACGAGCCTCGCCGAACTGATGATCGACGCCAGCGACGAAGTGTGGCCGCAGGCGAGCGCGAAGCGCATCCAGATCGAGACGGCGTTCGAGGGCGACGAAATGGGCTGGATCAACGCCGACCGTTCGCTGATGACGCGCGCGCTCGTGAACATCCTGAACAATGCGGTGAAGTACAGCCCGCCGGACACGCGCATTGTCTGCAGCGTCGCGCTCGCGCAGAGCCAGCCGCCGCGCGTGATCTGCTCGATCCGCGACCACGGCTACGGCATTCCGCTCGAAGATCAGGCGAAGCTGTTCGAGCCGTTCCGGCGTTTTCACGCGGGCAAGCGGCCCGAGGTTAGCGGCGCTGGGCTGGGCATGGCGTTCGTGAAGACCGTCGTGACGCGCCACGGCGGCGAGGTCCACGTGGAAAGCGAGCCCGACAAGGGCACCACGTTGACGATGTCGCTGCCCGCGCTCGATGCGCCGGAATCAGCGCTGGAGTAGCACAGAAGTCAGCGCAGAAATAAGCACGGATTGAGCGCGCAATGAGTGCGCGTTTTACCGGGACGCAGCGCCGCGCGCCGCGCCCGGACGATGAGAAGCGATGAGATGCCGCCGGCGTGGGCCGGCCAGAATTCCGATGGAGTATGTCCCGTGAAGATCCCGATGACGATCTGCGCCCTGATGATGGCGGGCGCGCTGACAGGTTGCGTGAACACGAGCGCCGACGTGCGCGCGCAAGGCGGCCTTGCCGAAACCGGTGCGCCGGGCGCGAGCTACCGTTTCGCGCACACGCCGGCTCAGGAAGCGCTGTCCGCACAGAGCCCGCAATCCGGCGCCGATGCGCCGCTGTCCGCCGAGCCGATGCTGCGCGCGGCGCTGGCGCAGCGCGGTTTCGAAGAAGCGCCGCCGGTTCAGCCGGGTGCGTCCGATACGGCGCGCTATCTGGTGTCGGCGGCGTGGGCGTCGCGGCCCGCCGATGTCACCGTCGCGGACGGTCATTGCGTGGGCGGCTGCGTGCCGGCGCAAGCGCCGTCGCTCCCGTGGTTCGGCCATCCTTACGTGCACTCGCTGACGCTGCGCTTCTTCGCGCTGCCCGACGGCCACGAAGCCTACAAGGTGAGCGCGGTCAAGCGCGACCGTAACGCCGACGCGCAACAGGCGCTGCCGTATCTGGTCGCGAGCGCGCTGGCGCAACTGCCGTACGCAGGCGCGGCGCAATGGCGCGTGACGATGAAGCCGCATGCGGGTGCGCAAAACGAAGCGCAACACGCGAATCCCGCGATGCCCGACGTGATCTCGGTAAAGCCGCAAGCGCAGTGACGTAAGACCGCTGCGCACGCGAATCGGCTTTCGCGTGCTGCGGCAACGGACAGCGGGCGGTCCGCTTCGGACTTTAGCCCTTGTTTTGCGGGTCGCCGGACGCGTCGACCGTTTGCGCCGCGTCCGGCCAGCGGTTTTCGTAGACGCACTCGCCGAGCGCCTTGCGCTCCGCCCAGCGCTCCATTTCGAGCATCGGCCGCGGATAGAACTCCGCAACATGGCCGACGCAGAGAATCGCCACCGGTTTCGCGCCGGGCGGCATGCCGAGCAGCGCGTGCACTTCGTCGACGTCGAAAATCGACACCCAGCCCATGCCGAGCCCTTCTGCGCGCGCCGCGAGCCA
Organism: Paraburkholderia sp. Ac-20347; assembly: GCF_017104805.1. Taxonomy (NCBI): domain Bacteria; kingdom Pseudomonadati; phylum Pseudomonadota; class Betaproteobacteria; order Burkholderiales; family Burkholderiaceae; genus Paraburkholderia; species Paraburkholderia sp. Ac-20347. Next base: position 4,224 of record NZ_JAAGPN010000347.1, read on the forward strand.
CATGTTCTGGATCGCGCAGGCCACCGACGCGAGGTCCATTTCCGGCAGCGTGCGGCGGCCGAAAATATGCGCTTCGCGACGATCCATCAGCGCGACGACGAGCAGTTCGCCGCACTCGCGCATCCCCTCGACCTTGAGCTTCATGAACTCTTCGCGACGCTTGCCGAGCGCGTCGGCGGTCGCGAGGCGCTCGCGCTCGACGGCGTCCTGCAACTGCGCGCGCACGGCCGCGTCGGTGATGCGCACGATGCGCCACGGCTGCATGAAGCCGACGCTCGGCGCGTGATGCGCGGCGTCGAGCAGACGCGTCATCGTCGCCGGATCGACGGGACCGGGCGCGAAGTGGCGCATGTCGCGCCGCTCGTAGATCGCGCGGTAGACCGCCGCGCGTTCGGCTTCGTCAAAGGGCTGTGCCATGGAAAAGTGCGGCTGCGAAGGCCGGATTGGAAGGCCAGTAGGCGTGCATATAAGTCGCGACGATGGGGCCGTGCCGATAGACCGGCTCGCCCGCCGCGCCGGTGTGCGCGTGGCGCGCGTGCAGCTCGGCGTCGAGCGGCGTGCTCACGCGCGAGTAGTGGAACGTGTGGCCCGTGACCGTGCCGTGGCGCGCGCTGTCGAGGCGCTGCATGCCGAGCGCGGCGAAGCGCTTTTGCATGACTGCCGCGCCGGGCAGCAGGCCGAGCATCGGCGTGGACGCGCCGTCGGCGGACGTGAGCGTGTCGAGCAGATACAGCATGCCGCCGCATTCGGCGACGAGCGGTCGCTGCGCGGCGACGTGCGCGCGCAGCGACTGCGCGCTGCGTGCGTTGGCCGCGAGCGTGGCCGCGTGCAGTTCGGGATAGCCGCCGGGCAGATAAATCGCGTCGGCGTCGGCGGGCGCGGCTTCGTCGGCGAGCGGCGAGAAGAAGCTCAGGCGCGCGCCCAGCGTTTCGAGCAGCGCGAGATTCGCGGGATAGATGAACGAAAAAGCGGCGTCGCGCGCGATCGCGATGTGCAGGCCGTCGAGCAGGCGCGGCGCGCTTGCGTCGTCGGAATCACTATTGGATGCAGCGTCGGGCAGCGTGAATTCGACGGCGGGCGGCAACGCGGCGAGCGCGGTGGCTTCGAGCGCGTCGGCGGCGCGTTCGATGCGCGCGTCGAGGTCGCCGATTTCGTCCGCGCGATGCAGGCCCAGATGACGCTCGGGCAGCGCGAAGGCCGCGTCGCTGGCGACGTGGCCGAGCCAGCGGATATCGGCGGGCAGCGCTTCCTGCAGCATCTGCGCGTGGCGCGGCGAGCCGACGTGATTGGCGAGCACGCCGTGAAACGGCACGTCGGCGCGAAAGCGCGCGAGGCCGAACGCAATCGCGCCGAAGGTCTGCGCCATCGACTTCGCGGAGATCGCGGCGGCGACCGGCACGCCGAACGTGGCGGCGAGATCGGCGCTGCTGGGCGTGCCGTCGAACAAGCCCATCACGCCTTCGATCAGGATCAGATCGGCTTCCTGCGCGGCTTGCGCGAGCAGCGCGCGGCAGCCCGTTTCGCCGACCATCCACAGGTCGAGCGAGAACACGGGCGCGCCACTCGCGCGCTCGAGAATCATCGGATCGAGAAAGTCGGGGCCGGTCTTGAACACGCGCACGCGTCGCCCGGCGCGCCGGTGCAGACGCGCGAGTCCCGCCGTGAGCGTGGTCTTGCCCTGGCCCGAGGCGGGCGCGCTGATGAAGAGCGCGGGGCAGGCCACGTGCGCCGCCGTTTCCGTCTTCGTCTTCGTCTTCGTCGCCGTCGCCGTCGCCGTCGCGTTCATCGCGTCAGAACTCCACGCCCTTTTGCGCCTTCACGCCTTGCTCGCGATACGGATGCTTCACGAGGCGCATTTCGGTGACGAGGTCGGCGGCTTCGATCATTTCATCGGCGGCGTGACGGCCCGTGACGACGACGTGCTGCATCGGCCCGCGCGCGGTCAGCACGCCGAGCACTTCGTCGAGCGGCAGATATTCGTACTTGAGCACGGTGTTCAGCTCGTCGAGGATCACCATGCCGTATTCGCCGCTCTCGATCATGCGTTTCGCGGCGTCCCAGCCTTTGCGCGCGGTGGCGATATCGGCGTCGCGGTTCTGCGTGTTCCAGGTGTAGCCGTCACCCATCGTGACGAAGTCGCAGTGCGCGACGCTGGCGAGAAAGTCGCGTTCGGACGTGTGCAGCGCGCCCTTGATGAACTGCACGACGCCGAGCTTCATGCCGTGGCCGAGCACGCGCACGGCCATGCCGAACGCCGCCGTGCTCTTGCCCTTGCCGTTGCCGGTATTGACGATCAAGAGGCCTTTTTCGTGCGTCGCGGCGGCCTGTTTCTTCTCGTGGCCTTCGCGGCGGCGCTGGGTCATGCGTTGGTGCGATTCCGGGTCGGTTTTCATCGTCGCGAAGCGTCCTGTTGTGAATGCGGTAAGTGTCGTGTGATGCGTGTTCTTGCGATGCCTGCGATGCGTGCATCAGCTTCGTGTATCGGGCGCGATGGCGGCGAGCGCCACGGTCACGCCGTCGAGCGCAAGCTTGCCGCGTAGCAGCGCGCCGCCTCCGGCCGCGAGACGCGCGCACGGTTCGCACACGCCCGGCACGCCGAAACGCGCCAGCGCCG
>NZ_JAAGPN010000348.1:0-6786 GCF_017104805.1 Paraburkholderia sp. Ac-20347
CGCGCGCAGGTTCGGCGACTGGAAGAAACCGAAGCCCGCGCCGCAGATCGCCATGCGGATCACGATGTCGGGCACGCTCGGATGCACGGGCAGCATCGCCAGCGACGCCATGCCCGCCGCGAGGATCGCCAGGCCGATCGCGCCGAGCAGGCCCGGCGGATAGCGGTCGGACAACCGCCCGGCGATCGGCGCGGCGGCGGCCACCACGACCGGCCAGGGCGTCATCAGGAAGCCGGTTTCGACCTGGCTGCGCATCAGCACGGTTTCGAAATAGAACGGCAGCGAAACGAACGCGAGGCCTTGCGCCGCGAACGAGCAGACCGCGGTCAGCGAAGACAGCGCGAACACGGGCCGCTTGAACAGATCGACGGGCAGCATCGGCGCGGGATGGCCGGCTTCGCGGCGGATCAGCAACAGGCCGAACACCAGCGCGATCACGGCGGCGATGCCGACTTCGCGCAGCGGCGCGCGCTGCGCCGCCTCGCCGAGCGCGAAGATCAGCGCGGCGAAAGTCACGAGATTGAGCAGCGCCGCGAGCGGATCGAAGCTGTGCTTGCCGCGCGCGGTGTGCGGCAGCGCGGGCATCGCGAAGACGAGCGCGAGCGCGCCGAGCGGCACGTTGATCGCGAACAGCCACGGCCAGGTGCCTGCCGAGAGAATCAGCGAAGCGATGGTCGGGCCGATGGCGAACGACACGCCGACGATCAGCGCGTTCATGCCGAGACCGCGCCCGAGCCGGTGCGTCGGATAGAGGAAGCGGATCAGCGCCGTGTTGACGCTCATGATCGCGCTCGCGCCGAGGCCCTGCAGCACGCGCGCCGCCGCGAGCGCGCCGAGCGTCGGCGAGACGGCGCAGGCGAGCGAGGCGACCGTGAAGATCGCCAGCCCCGCAATATAGATGCGCCGATGCCCGAGGATGTCGCCAAGCGCCGCGAGCGGCAGCAGCGTGGCGACCATCGCGAGCTGATACGCGTTGATGATCCAGACCGAGGCGGCGGGCGCCGCGTGCAGATCGGTGGCGATGGCGGGCAGGGCCGTGTTGGCGATCGCGGTGTCGAGCGTCGCGAGCGCGACGGCGAGCATGATCGCGGCCATGCCGCGGCGGTTTTTCGCCGACATGGGCTCGTCGGCGCGCGGCGTGGTGTCGGGCTGCACGGTGTGGGTATCGGACAAAGCGGCGGTCTCGGGCGAATCGAAGGGCAAGCGGCGTACAGGCGCGCGATGCGCGCTGGTGCAATTGTTACAGACGCGGCGCGTTTGTGCAGCGCCTGCTTCAGAGCGTTTGGTCCTTGTAAGGCGACGCGGCGTGCATTTTTGGCGTCGGGATTTTTGCGCCTCGAATGCCGCCGTCCGGCTCACGGAACGCAACTAACCGCAAAACCCGGCGCGTTCGCCCGAGTCGCCCGTCTCGCGTGCCGTGAGCGCGCGTGCAACGAGGCGAACCAGGCGCGTTTGCGATGGCGCGCCGCCGCACGCGATTGCAAAATGTCCTACTCTGCAAACTGATCTGCGCCCGCGGGCCAAGGTGAGGATGCGGCGCGAGACGAATCACGCAGACTCGCGTGCGCCTCGCCCTGCATCGGTCCGCGTACCCGGCGTGCACCCGAACGGTGCTCGCGCGCAGCCCCTGAACGAACGCGCGCCGCCGCATCGACATGCAACGCGGCGCGTCGCTTTTCCGGGAGGCATTCGATGACAGCAGTCGGTCTTGAGTTCGACCAGTTGAAGAGCAGCGCCGATGCGCTGCGCCGCTCCATCTCCAATCGCCTGATGTACGGCGTCGGCAAGGACGCCGTCACGGCGCGCCCGCAGGACTGGCTGCACGCCGCCGCGCTCGCGGTGCGCGACCGCCTCGTCGAGCGCTGGATGATCACCACGCGCCGCCAGTACGATCAGGACGTCAAACGCGTCTATTACCTGTCGATGGAATTCCTGATCGGCCGCACGTTCTCGAACGCGCTGCTCGCGCTCGGCATCCACGATCAGATGAAAGAGGCGCTTGCCGATGTCGGCGTGGATCTCGATTCCGTGGTCGACCTCGAACCCGACGCCGCGCTCGGCAACGGCGGCCTCGGCCGTCTCGCGGCGTGCTTCCTCGATTCGATGGCGACGCTCGGCATTCCGGGATTCGGCTACGGCATCCGCTACGACTACGGCATGTTTCGCCAGCAGATCATCAACGGCGAGCAGGTCGAAGCGCCCGACTACTGGCTGCGCTCGGGCAATCCGTGGGAATTTCCGCGCCCCGAGGTGCAGTATCCCGTGCACTTCGGCGGGCGCACCGTGCAGCGCGACGGCCACGTCGAATGGATCGACACGCAGCACGTGAACGCGATGGCCTATGACACCGTGATTCCGGGCTACGCCACGAGCGCGACCAACACGCTGCGGCTGTGGTCCGCGCGCTCCGACGAGGAACTCGATCTGTCGGCGTTCAACAAGGGCGACTATCAACGCGCGGTGGAAGCGAGAAATATTTCGGAGAACGTATCGCGTCTGCTGTACCCCGACGACTCGACGATGGCGGGCCGCGAGCTGCGTCTGCGTCAGGAATACTTCTTCGTGTCGGCGACGATGCAGGATCTGATCCGTCGTTATCTGCGCACGCACAGCACGTTCGGACGTTTCTCCGACAAGGTCGCGGTGCATCTGAACGACACGCATCCGGTGCTGGCGATTCCCGAATTGATCCGCTTGCTCGTCGATGTTCATCACATGCCTTGGGACGAGGCGATGGGGCACATCAAGCGCGTGTTCTCGTACACGAATCACACGCTGATGCCCGAAGCGCTGGAAACCTGGGACGTCGAACTATTGGCGCGCCTGCTGCCGCGTCACCTCGAAATCATCTTCGATATCAACGCCGCGTTTCTGCGCGAAGCGAGCGAGAAGGGCACGCACGATCTCGACTTCATCCGCCGCATTTCGCTCGTCGACGAATACGGCCAGCGGCGCGTGCGCATGGCGTATCTGGCGATCGTCGCGAGTCACAAGGTGAATGGCGTCTCGAAGCTGCATTCGCAACTGATGACGCGCGATATTTTCGGCGACTTCGCGCGGCTCTATCCCGAGCGTTTTACCAACGTCACGAACGGCATCACGCCGCGTCGCTGGCTCGCGCAGGCGAGTCCGCCGCTGGCGGCGCTCGTCGACGAAACCATCGGCACGCGCTGGCGCACCGATCTGTTCGAGCTCGGCGCGCTGCGCAAGCTCGCGGGCGATGCGGCGTTCGAAACCGCGTTTCACGCGGCCAAGCGCGAGAACAAGGTGCGCCTGATTCGACGGCTCACGGCGCGCACGGGGCTGTCGTTCAATCCCGATGCGCTGTTCGACATGCAGGTCAAGCGCATCCACGAATACAAGCGGCAGTTGCTCAACGTGCTGCATGTGATCACGCGCTACAACCGCATTCTCGCGGAGCCCGAGCGCGACTGGGTGCCGCGCGTGGTGCTGTTCGCGGGCAAGGCGGCGTCGGCGTATCGCATGGCGAAGATGATCATCCGCCTCATCAACGACGTGGCCGAGAAGATCAATCACGATCCCGTGGTGGGCGACCGGCTCAAGGTGACGTTCGTGCCGAACTACGGCGTGAGCGTGGCCGAAGTGCTGATTCCGGCCGCCGATCTCTCCGAGCAGATTTCGACGGCGGGCACCGAAGCGTCCGGCACCGGCAACATGAAGCTCGCGCTCAACGGCGCGCTGACGATGGGCACGCTCGACGGCGCGAACATCGAGATTCGCGACGCGGTGGGGCCGGAGAATATCTTCATCTTCGGGCACACGTCCGATCAGGTCGATGCGCTGCGCTGCTCGGGTTATCGCTCCCGTCAGGTCTACGAAGAGAATGCCGAGCTGCGCGCCGTGCTCGACCAGATCCGCACGGGCTTCTTCTCGCCGGGCGATCCGGCGCGCTACACGGATATCTTCCACACGCTCGTGGACTGGGGCGATCACTACCTCGTGCTGGCCGACTACGCCGCGTTCGTCGAGGCGCAGGAGGCCGCCGACCGCCGTTTCGTCGACGTGCCGGGCTGGACCGCGAGCGCGATCGAGAATGTCGCGGGCATGGGGACGTTTTCGTCGGATCGGGCGATTGCCGAATACGCGCGCGACATCTGGCACACGCGGCCGATCGATCTGGAGTGACGACGCGGGCGTGGCCGGAAAACGGGTGGCTGGCGGGAAAGGCTGGCTGGGCGCGCGGGCCGCTTATTGTCGCCAAGGGCCGCGCGGTGGGCGGATCAGGCTGACGGCGTGGTGCCAGGTGCTGCGGGTGCGGCAGGTGCTGCGGGGGCGTCGGCCTTCGCGGCGCGCACGGCCTGCTGGACGCGTTCGAGGAAGGCGCGATCGCCGCTCGTGACGGCTTCGCGCGGCGCGCCGCCCACCACCACGATCAGGCGGTGCGAGACCTCTTGCCAGATCCACGCGAGCCAGCCCACCACGATCAGCATCACGCCGCAGCCGAGCGCGGCGCCCGAGCCCCAGACGCCGCCGCCCGCGGCGATGGCCACGCCGATCAGCGAGATCACAATGGGCACCACGCGGCTGCGCTCAACGGTGACGATGCGGGTGTCTTCGATGTCACGCATCGCGATGACCTGACCGGCCGCGGACAGCGAAGTGCGAGTGACCGTCACGGCCGCTTCGTTGAAAGGAAGTTCCATCGATTCGAATGCTGCGAGTGGAAAGGCCGCAGCGTACCAGAAGCGCGCGCGCGGCGGCAGGTCCCGTGCCGCTGCGGGCTTCGTGCGGGCCGGCGCGAACCGGCCGCGCCAAACAAAAAGGGCGTCCCGAGGGACGCCCTTTTTTCGCGCGTGCACCACGCCCGCAAGGCGGGCGCGGCGGCGTGCGTGCTTAGAACTTGTGGCGGATGCCGACGCGGACGGCGAGCTGGTTCTGCGAACCCGAGCCCGACGGCGCGAAGATGCTCGACGACGAATCGCCGATCTGTGCCTGCACCGGAGCGCCCTTGTACGAGCCCGACGCGTCTTCGAAAGCGACCAGGCCGTAGACGTCCGTGCGCTTGCTCAGAGCGTAGTCGACCGAACCGTTGACCTGGTTCCAGTGCGCCGTGAAGAGACCCGAAGCGCGCGAGTACGTGTAGCCAACCGCGCCCGTCAGGGCCGGCGTGAAGGCATACTTCACGCCTGCTTCGTACGCGTTGTACAGCGTCGACGAACCGGTGATCGGCTCGAAGCGCGTGTTCGTCCACAGCAGCCATGCCGTAGCCGGGCCGAACACGTAGCGGCCGCCGAAGCCGAACGAACGCAGATCGCGGACCGTGCTGACGGCCGTGTTGACGTTGGCGAGCGAGGTCGAGAACGTCGTCGGCGATGCGGCTGCCGGGTACGTGATGTCGGCGTACGCGCCGCCGATGCTGAACGGACCGTAGGCGTAGTTCGCGCCGAAGCTGTAGGCACGCGACGAAGCCGTCGTGCTGCCCGACGGTGCGCCGGCGAACGACGTCGTGTTCGAGAAGCCATACAGGCCGCCGAACGTGAAGCCCGAGAAGTTCACGCTCTGGAACTTGACCGCGTTGCTGATACGGCTCGACGTGAGCTGGTCGACGTCGTTGACGTGGTACGCCCAGTTGCCCGACACCGTGTTGCCGCCGGTCGAGTACAGCGAACCGAGGATGTCCGTGTTGAACGAGTATTGACGGCCGAACGTCAGCGAGCCGATGTTGCTTTGCGTCAGACCGACGTAGGCTTGACGGCCGAACATCGAGCTACCTTGGCCAGCCGTGCCGTTGCCGCTGTTGAAGCCGTTTTCGAGCACGAAGATTGCCTTGAGGCCGCCGCCCAGGTCTTCCGAGCCGCGCAGGCCCCAACGGCTGCCTTGCGCGACGCCGTCACCGTACTGGAATGCCTTCGAGCTGCCCTTCGTCGCGTTTTGCGTGTGGTTGATGTAGCTCACGCCAGCGTCGATCAGGCCATACAGGGTCACGCTGCTTTGAGCGTGGGCCGCGCCCGCAATGGTTGCAAGGATAGCGGTGGTCAGAATTTTCTTTTTCAACTGTTGCTCCGGATGAAGGAAAAGTATGTGCCGGCCTCTTCTGGGCCGATCTGTGCGACGCGCTGCAATTTAAGGGTCGAGGACGAAAGGATTGTGACAGTAAGGAAATGCCGCCTGAATGTCGCTACTCTGTGGCGTAAACGCGACAACGGGCTTGCCGGAGGGCGCAAACGGTGCAAATCGAGTGCTGGCGCGGCTCGCGAGGCGATGCGAACGAAAATCCGGACAAAAAAAGCGCGATTTAGCGTCTTATAAAATTTTCTGCTTTCAACGATTGGATTTCGTATATGGATCGCGTTTCAGGGTGGTTTTATCGGCAAAATCCATTCGATTTATCGACGCAGGGAATGAGTCGCGTGTGGCGTGCTTTATCGTGTGAAGGAAGTTGGGATTGCGAAGTAATCGGTAAGGCGGCCGGTCAGGCAATAGACGTGCTGAATCATGGCTCATCGTTACGATGAGCCATGACGAAGACGGCGAAGGGAATTACAGCGAGAGCAGCGAGCCCGTGCGGATCGGCGTGTCGCCGGCGATGCGCGCGACTTCCATGCCGGCCGTCGCGAAACGCGCGCTGTGACGCGCGTACATGACGCCGCTCACGCTGGTGTGCAGCGTGACCAGCTCGTCGGTGAGCGGATCGACGATATCGGCGACCGGCGCGCCCGCTTCGAGCCACGCGCCGCATTCGGCGCGGAACACGATCACGCCGCTCGCCGGCGCGACGATCGGCTCCGTGCCCGCGAGCGGCGTGGCCGGATGCGCGAGCGGCGG
>NZ_JAAGPN010000349.1:0-6735 GCF_017104805.1 Paraburkholderia sp. Ac-20347
GCCCGCCTGAGCGCCGCCGAAGCCTCCGCCGCCGCGATTCTGCAACGCCTGGCGGCTTTGCTGACCGCGCTGCGAATCAGCGCGCGCCGCACCGCCGTCGCCCGCGCCGCGCAACGCGTTGTCGCGATTCGCGTTCTGGGCGCGATTGCCGATCTCGTTCTGACGATTCGCGTTCTGCGCACGATTCGCAGCGTTGTTCTGCGTGCCGCCCTGCCCGCCGATACGTCCACCTTGCGCGCCCTCGCCGCGATTGTTCAGCGCATTGCCACCCCCGTTCGGTCGGTTCGCGCCGTTCACACCGTTCGCGCCGGGCCGGTTGCCGCCCTGCTGGATGTCGTGCAAACGCTCGCTCGCATTGCCGCCCATGTTCTGCCCGGTGCGGTTCTGCAAGGTCTGCATGGCCTGCGAACGCGACTGGTCGTAGCCGCGGAAGTTATTGCGCTGGCCATTCATATTCGCGCTGTTGAAGTTCTGGTTGCGGCGCTCGACGTTGGTGTTGCGATTCCAGTTCGCCGTGCCGTTGGTCGTGTTGATGCGGTTATTGACGTTGATGTTGTTGTATCGATTGACGTTGATATTCACGTCGTGCGTGCCCCAGCCGAAGCCGCCCCACAACGAATTCGCCACCGCGACGCCCGCGCCGAACGCGAGCCCGCTCACGAAGCCGGTCGCGAGCGCGTATCCCGGAGGCGGCGGCATGTAGACGGGCGGGTAAGCCGGATACGGCCACGCGCCATACACCACCGTCGGGTTATAGGTCGGCACGTAAACCACCTGCGGATTCGCCGGCTCGATGATGATCGTCTGCGTGGTGCTGCTCGGCGCCTGCTGCACGACCACCTTCTGCTGCTCGTTCGATTTGAGGTTGCCCGCCTTCTGCGCCTGCGCGCGCAGACGCTGCACCGAATCCATCACGTCGTTGGGCTGCGCGAGAAACGCATTGCCGATCTGCGCGACCCAGTCGGGCTTCGACTCCATCGTCGCCAGCACCTGCGGAAACGCCACCAGCGACTGCACGCTCGGGCCCCACGGCTGCGAGGCCACGGCTTTCACCGCGTCGTCGCCCTGCAGTTTCGGATTGGCCTTCGACCACGCGGCCGCCGCGTGCACGTCCTGCGGAAACGTGGCGGCCATCAGCACCTGCGCGAGCAGCGCATCCGGATAGAGCGCGATGGGCGCCGTGAGCGAATCGAGTTGCTGGTTCGACAGATGCGCGGCGTTTTGCGCGAGCGCGGAACGCGGCCCGGCCGGGCCGACGAAGAGCGGTGCGGCCGCGAGCGCGGCACACAGGAGCCAGGCAGCGCGCTGGCGTACACCGGACGAGTTCACGTGACGGTCCTCCTGATTGCTGATGGGCGCGATGGTGTGTGTGTTCTGATGCGCTCTGCAAACTGCGACGCGCGCGACGAACGCGACGTACTGCTATATAGCGCACTTGTGCATGTCCCTGCGCGCAAAACGTACCGGCCAAAATACGAGCCGCGCAGCCACGGTGTCAACCGCGCGCAGACGAAAGCACAGCGTTTCAGGAGACGCATCAATGAAGCGCGCGAATGCACGGAACGCAACAATGCGCGGGACATCGAAGCCGCGTTGGCGGATCAGTGCTCCGCGTTCGCCGTGCGGCGTTCGGTGGGCGCGAGATGCACGCGCACGAAGCCGATGTGCTCGCGCAGCACGTAGAACGCATCGGCATACGCGAGCGGCATGCGCAGCGTGTTGAGCGAACGTTCGATTTCATCGAGTTCGTCGACGAGCGCCTGGCGTTCCTCTTCGTTGGTGTGCTTGAGCGCGTCGCGCTCGATGGCGATCAGCGCGCCGTAATAGCGATAGATGCGCGAACGCACGCGCCAGCGGTACAGCGCGGGAATCGCGCGCAGCGCCGGAAACACCAGCACCGCGAGCGGCAGCAGCAGCACGACCAGCCGATCGGTCACGCTCGCGAGCCAGAACGGCAGGTTGCGATAGAGAAAGCTCTTGCCCGACCTGTAGTAGCGCGTGGCGTCCTCGCTGATGCGGAAATCGTGCGCCACCGGACTCGGAAACTGGCCCGCGCGCTGCAGCAGTCCCGGCACGCCGTTCACTTCGCTCGCCGCTTCGATCAGCAGATCGGAGATGGCCGGATGCAGCGTGTCGCGCGCGACTATCTCCACCGTCGGCCCGATCAGATGCACGGTCTGCGGCGGCACGCGGCGGCGCAGATCGAGCACGCCGGGCGGCAGATCGACGTCCTCCAGATATGGAAAGAGCCGCGTATACGCCGCCGATTCCTCGAAGCTCATCACCGAAATGCCGGGAATGTTCAGCAGGCGCAGCATCAGCGTGCGCGTGGTGGAGTCGCCGCTCAGCATGGCGGCGTCGACGCGGTTCGAGACCAGCGCCGTGGCCGCCTCCATGCCGTCGAGCGGCAGGAAGGTGGCGTCGCCGCCGGGGTCCATGCCGTTCGCATCGAGCAGCCTGAGCGAGAGTTCGCGCGTGCCGCTCCCCACGCGGCCGATGGCGATGCGCTTGCCGTCGAGATCGGAAAGCTGCGTGAGTCCGGAGCCGCGATAGAACACCACGATGGGCAGATACGCCACGCTGCCGAGCGACATCAGCGAACGCGTGTCCTGGCCGTCGGCCACGCCGCCCTGCACGAACGCGAGATCGACTTTCGATTTGGGATCGAGCAGACGCTGGAGATTCTGCACCGAGCCATCCGACTCGAGAATCTTCAGCTTCACGCCGTTGCGCGCGAGAATCGTGCGATACGCCTCGGCCATCTGCATGAACGAGCTGTCGCGCGGACCGGCACTGATGGTGATCGCGCGCGGCGGCGCCGGGTCGACGAGCCACACGACCAGGCCGATCACGACGATGCAGAACAGCGCGACCGGCAGCGTGGAGAGCGCGATATCGCGCCACGCGGGATGCGACGGGTCGCGCATGAAATGCGGCAAAGGTGGACGGTGGCGTCTCATGAGAACCCGGCGGCGATGCGTCGAACTCTGGGAGCCCCATCATGCCATTTTCGCGCCGGATCGGGACGCTGGGGGACGTCGGTATTTGCGCGGATGGCTCGCGCTGAAAGCTACGTAAGCGCGCGCAGCTGCCTCGCCCGCGTGCGCCTACGCGCGACGCATCACGCCGCCGCTTTGGTCAGCGCGAACAGTTCGGCGCGCAGCGCCTTCGCGCGGTCGCGCTTCATATGCTTTTCGAATTCCGCCTGGGCGTCCTGCCAGAGCGCGTGCGCCTTGTCGTAGCGGCGCAGGCCGCTCGCGGAGAGCCGGTAGACCAGCGTGCGCGTATCGTGCTCGGCGGCGGCCGTGAGCACGAGGCCGTCGCGCTGCAGCGGCTTGAGCGCGCGCACGAGCGTGGTGCGGTCCATGACGAGGTCGTCGGAGAGTTCGGCGGCGGTGGCGTCGGGGCGGCCCGCGAGGCGCGAGAGTATCGTGAACTGCGCGGCCGTCACGCCCGCCTGCGCGAGATGGCGCTCATAGAGCTGCGTGACGAAGCGCGCCGCCTGCCGCAGTGCAAAACAGTTGCATTCCTCGCGCGTCACTCGCTTCGTCATCGCCGGTCACCTTCTCGTGCTTCGTTCGCCATCACGTGAACTTCGTGGTTTTCGTGGATCTGGAGCGCGCGCGCCGGTTTCGCCGATCACGTCGATCACGCCGATGCGCGCGCCCGGCCATCATACTTTCTCGAGCGCGAGCGCGATACCCTGGCCGCCGCCGATGCACAGCGTCACGACGCCCCGGCGCACGCCGTCGCGCTGCATCGACCAGGCCAGACGCGTGGTCAGAATCGCGCCCGTCGCGCCGATCGGATGACCATGCGCGATCGCCCCGCCTTCCACGTTGACGATGTCGTCGGGAATGCCCAGTTGCTTGATGACCGCGAGCGGCACCGCCGCGAAGGCCTCGTTGATCTCGAAGCGATCGACGTCGCCGAGCGACCAGCCCGCGCGCCGCAGCGCGAGCTGCACGGCGGGCACGGGCCCGAGGCCGAACAGGCCCGGCTCGACCGCCGCCACGCCCCACGCCACGAGCCGCACCATCGGCGCGAGACCGTGCGCCTCGGCGAAACCGCGCTCGGCGACCAGCATCGCCGACGCCGCGCTGTTCAGTCCCGGCGCGTTGCCCGCCGTGATCGTGCCGTCGGGACGGAACGCGGGCTTGAGCTTCGCGAGCACCTCGAAGGTGGTGTCGGGGCGCGGCGCTTCGTCGGTGTCGAAACGCTCCACGCCCTTCTTGCCCTTCAACTCCACGCCGACGATCTCTTCCCTGAAACGCCCCGCCGCCTGCGCCGCCGCGAAACGCTGCTGCGAACGCGCGGCCCAGCGGTCCTGCTCGTCGCGCGTGAGTTGCGCCTTCGTCACGAGGTCTTCGGTGTGCCAGCCCGAATGCTCGCCCGAAAACGCATCGACGAGACCGTCGCGCAGCATGCTGTCGTGGATCTGCGCGTTGCCCATGCGATAGCCCCAACGTCCGCCGTCGAGCAGATAGGGCGCGCGGTCCATGTTCTCCATGCCGCCCGCGAGCGCGACATCGGCGAGACCGAGCAGCACTTCCTGCGCGGCGCTCGCCACCGCCTGCGCGCCCGAGCCGCACACGCGGTTCACGGTGAGCGCGGGCACCTGCACGGGCACGCCGCCGCCCAGCTCCGCCTGGCGCGCGGGATTCATCTTGTTGCCCGCCTGGATCACGTTGCCGAGCACGACCGATCCCAGCAACGCGGGATCGAGCTTCGCGCGCGCGAGCGTTTCGCGCACCGCGATCGCGCCGAGTTCGGTGGCGGGCACGCCCTTGAGCGCGCCGTTGTACGCGCCGATCGCCGTGCGCACGGGATGGCACAGCACGATCTCGCGCGCGGCGTTCGCGCCCGTATTTGAAGGGGAATTCGGGGTGGAATTCGACAGGCTCATCGTGTTCTCTCCAGAGTCATTCGATGGAACAGCATGGACACTCACAATCGCTGCATGCACCGTTTCATTCTATGTATGCATATGCACACATCCAAGCCGTTTCCTCGAATCGATACTCATGATTCGTGGCACGTTTTATGTCGGCGGCGCATGCAGCGCACGTGGCCTGTCGCCGGGTTCGACGCCCTCGCCTCGCGGCGAAAGGCGCGTGAACCCGCTTACGCGACGGCCGGAAAATCGAGCGTCGTATCGTTGATGCGGTTCACGAGGTTCGTGAACGTGATCGACGCAATCGCCAGCGCAATCTCCACGATCTGGCGCTCGGTGTAGCCCGCGGCGCGAATCGCCTGCACCTCGGCTTCGGCCACCGTGCCGTGCGTTTGCACGAGCAGTCGGACGAAGTGGACGAGCGCGTCGCGCTTCGCGTCGCCGCTGGCGTCGCCCGCGCGGATCTGCTTCATCGTCTCCGGCGCGAGGCCCGCGAACTTGCCCGCCAGCGTGTGCGCGGCGAGACAGTAATCGCAGCCCGCCACTTCGCTCACGGCGAGCTTCACGGCTTCGATATCGAGCTTCGACAGCGCGCCGCCCGCGAGCACGGCTTCCACGCCGAGAATCGACGCGAGCGCTTCCGGGCTGTGCGTGCCGATGGTCGCGTAGGCGTTCGGCACCTTGCCGACGGCCTTGCGGATCTTCGCGAAGACGTCGGCGGCGACGCCGGTAGCTTCTTCGGGCTTGATGGAGGAAAGGCGGGACATGATCGACTCCTGATTCGTTGAATTCGCTGAATTCGTGGACACAGCGCGCCGCGCGGAAGTGCGCCGGCATCGCGTTTCTGCTGCACCGCCATCGTCGATGGCATGACGCCAGTCTAGGCGCGCACGCCGACGCTTTTAATGCCAGAATGGCGCGAATTCATGCTCGATCGTCTCACCGCCCTCCACTTACGCCGCCGATCATGGACATCCTCAGCCGCCTCCTTTCGCTCATGCCTGTCGCGGGCCGACTCGACGTGCGCTGCCACTTCGGCGCGCCGTGGCGTATCGACGAGCCCGGCGCGGGCCCGCGCGAGATCCGCTATCACGTGCTGATCGCGGGCTCGGCCATCGTCGAGGACGCGCACGGCACGCCCACCGCGCTGCATGCGGGCGACATCGTGCTGTTCCCGGCGGGCGGCGCGCACGTGCTGCACGACGGCAGCGGCAAAGCGCCCTCGGCGGTCGAAAAACGCGTGGAAAACGGCCTCGAAGTGGCGACCAACCAGACCGACGCGCATCGCACCGACGTGCTCTGCGGCCGCTTCCTGTTGCCCGCCGTGCCGCAACGGCTGCTACGCGAGAACCTGCCGGGCCGCCTCGTCGTGCATAGCGCGCCCGCGGGCGGCCACGTGCCCGAGCGGCTCGTGCGCCTGATCGCGCTGCTGCGCGACGAGGCGCTCGAAGCGGGGCCGGGCAGCGATTCGCTCATCAACCATCTTTCGGGCGCGCTGTTCGCGCTCACGCTGCGCTACGCGAGCGGCACCGACGCGCCGCCGCGCGGCCTGCTCGCACTGGCCCGGCAGCCGCGCCTGCAACCGGCCATCGACGCCATGTTCGAGACGCCGGGCCGCCCGTGGACGCTGCCCGATCTCGCCGCGCTCTGCCACATGTCGCGCGCGACTTTCGCGCGTCATTTCGACGAAGCGATCGGACGCTCGGCCGCCGACGTGCTCACCGACATCCGCATGACGTTCGCGGGCCGTCTGCTCGCGCAGGGCAATCAGCCGGTGGCGGAGATCGGCGAATTCGTCGGCTATCAATCCGATGCCGCGTTCCAGCGCGGTTTCAAGCGCC
>NZ_JAAGPN010000350.1:0-6371 GCF_017104805.1 Paraburkholderia sp. Ac-20347
CATCCAGCAACGCCGCGGCCGCGCGCAGCCTGCGCGCCGCACCCATCGGGCCGGACGCCGCCGGCCTCGTCCAGTGGAACCACACGCTATGAAACGCATTCTCGGATCGCTCCTGCTCTCGCTCTCCATGATCGCCGGCGCCGCGCACGCCTCGCCTGCCGCGCCGGTCGCCAGCAAGGACTACACGGTGCTCAAGGCGCCGCAGCCGCTCGACGTGCCCGCGGGCAAGATCGAAGTGATCGAATTCTTCTGGTACGGCTGCCCGCACTGCAACGCGTTCGACCCGTACCTCGAATCGTGGATCAAGAAGCAGGGCCCGGACGTCGTGTTCAAGCGCGTGCCGGTTGCCTTCCGTGACGATTTCGTCCCGCATTCGAAGATGTACTACGCGCTCGACGCGCTCGGCCTCGCGCAGAAGCTCACGCCGGCCGTGTTCCACGAAATCCACGTGAACAAGAACTACCTGCTCACGCCGGAAGACCAGGCGAAGTTCCTGGCCACGCAAGGCGTCGATCCGAAGAAGTACATGGACGCGTACAACTCGTTCTCGACGCAGAGCGCGCTGCAGCGCGACAAGGCCATGCTCGACGCGTACAAGATCGACGGCGTGCCGACCATCGCGATCCAGGGCAAGTACGAAACCGGCCCGGCGCTGATGCAATCGACGGAAGACAAGGCGTTGCCGGACACGCTGCAGGTCATGGACTTCCTCGTTTCGCAGATCCGCGCGAAGAAGATGTGAGCGCGCGCGCCGGCATGACACACCCGCTCAAGGTTTTCATCACCGGCGCGTCGAGCGGCATCGGCGCCGCTCTCGCCGCCGAATACGCGCGGCGCGGCGCCGTCCTCGGGCTCGTGGCGCGCCGCGCCGACGCGCTCGAGGCGTTTCTCCAGTCTCATCCGCAACACCCCGTTTCGATCTATCCCGCCGACGTGCGCGACGCCGATGCGCTCGCTGCCGCCGCGCGCGCGTTCATCGCCGAACACGGCATGCCCGACATCGTGATTGCCAACGCGGGCGTGAGCCGCGGCGCGCTCACGGGCGAAGGCGAACTCGCCACGTTCCGCGACGTGATGGACACCAATTACTTCGGCATGGTCGCCACCTTCGAGCCGTTCGCGCAGACCATGGCGCAGACGCGGCGCGGCACGCTCGTGGGGATCGCGAGCGTGGCGGGCGTGCGCGGGCTGCCGGGTTCGGGCGCGTACAGCGCGTCGAAGGCCGCGGCGTTCGCCTATCTCGAAGCGCTGCGCGTGGAGATGCGCCCGTTCAAGGTGCCCGTGGTCACCATCGCGCCCGGCTATATCCGCACGCCGATGACCGCGAAGAACCCGTACCGCATGCCGTTCCTGATGGACGCCGACCGCTTCGCCACGCGCGCCGCCGACGCCATCGCGCGCGGGCGCACGTTCGCCGTGTTTCCGTGGCCGATGCGCGTGGTCGCCGCCCTGCTCGGCGCGCTGCCGCGCTGGCTCTACGACCGCGCCTTTGAGCGCGCGCCGCGCAAGCCGCGTACTGCGCAGCATTGACCCCCTTGGGGGAGATCGGATCTGCACGCGTGGGGCATGGGGGCGATCGCCCCCCATAACGGTATGCCGATTAATTTGTTGTCCGGGCCATATCCCTTCGATAAGCTTTCCCGATCGGACCCTCGCGCGTTCGCCGCGCGCGCAGCGCGGCAGACGGCGGGCCGGTCCGCACACCAACGGCAAGACCCTGGCAAAACGGAGATCCCATGCGCTTCACCTCGCCCGCCCCCGTGCTCGTCGCCGCCCTGTGCGCGCTGGCCTGCGCGGCCACGCCCGCGCTCGCGAAACCGCTCACGATCTGCACCGAGTCGAGCCCGGACGGCTTCGACGTCGTGCAGTTCAACTCGCTCGTGACGACCAACGCCTCCGCCGACGTGATCTTCAACTCGCTCGTCAGCTACGACGAAGCGCAGAAGAAGGTCGTGCCCGCGCTCGCGCAGTCGTGGGACGTGAGCGCCGACGGCCTCACCTACACGTTCCATCTGCGCCCGAACGTGGCGTTCCAGACCACCGAATGGTTCAAGCCGACGCACACGCTGAACGCCGACGACGTCGTCTTCACCTTCGAGCGCATGCTCGACGCGAATAACGCGTGGCACAAGGTGGCCGGCGCGAGCGGCTTCCCGCACGCGCAGTCGATGGGCCTGCCCAAGCTCATCAAGTCGGTCAGCAAGGTCGACGCGAACACGGTGAAGTTCGAACTGAACGAGCCGAACGCCACCTTCCTCTCGATCCTCACGATGGGCTTCGCGTCCATCTACTCGTCCGAATACGCCGATCAGCTGCTCAAGGCGGGCAAGCCGCTCGACCTGAACGCGAAGCCGGTCGGCACCGGTCCGTTCCAGCTCAAGAGCTACACGAAGGACGCGGTGATCCGCTACGACGTGAATCCGTCGTACTGGGGGCCGAAGCCCAAGGTCGACCGCCTGATCTACGCGATCACGCCCGACGCCGCCGTGCGCGCGCAGAAGGTGAAGGCCGGCGAATGCCAGATCGCGCTCTCGCCCAAGCCGCAGGACGTGGCCGACGCGAAGACCGACAAGGCGCTCAAGGTCGTGCAGACGCCCGCCTTCATGACGGCCTTCGTCGCGCTCAACACGCAGAAGAAGCCGCTCGACAACCCGAAGGTGCGTCAGGCGCTGAACATGGCGTTCGACCGCACGACGTATCTGAAGACCGTGTTCGACAACACGGCCACGCCCGCGACCAATCCGTGGCCGCCCATCACCTGGGGCTACGACAAGACGATCCAGCCGTATCCGCACGACATCGCGAAGGCCAAGGCGCTGCTCGCCGAAGCGGGCGTGCCCAACGGCTTCTCGACGACGATCTGGGTGCGCCCGAACGGCAGCGTGCTCAATCCGAATCCGCGCGCGGGCGCCGAACTGCTGCAGGCCGATTTCGCGAAGATCGGCGTGAAGGCGGAGATCAAGGTGATCGAGTGGGGCGAGCTGATCAAGGAAGCCAAGCAGGGCCAGCACGACACGCTCTTCATGGGCTGGGCCGGCGACAACGGCGATCCGGACAACTACCTCTCGCCGCTCTTTAGCTGCAACGCGGTGCAGTCGGGCATCAACTTCGCGCGCTTTTGCGATCCGAAGCTCGACAAGCTGATCGCCGACGGCAAGGCAACCGCCGATCAGGCGAAGCGCACGAAGCTCTACGAGAGCGCGCAGAAGATCATTCACGATCAGGCGCTGTGGATTCCGCTCGGCTATCCGACCGCCGCCGCCATCACGCGCGCCAACGTGAACGGCTATCAGGTGAGCCCGTTCGGCCGCCAGAACTTCGGCGCGGTGACGGTGCAGTAAAGCCGTCCGTTGCGCGGCGCGTTGACCGCGAGATGAAAAAAGCCGGGGCATGTCCCCGGCTTTTTTGTGCGTGCTTGTTGAGCGTTCGTGCGTAGCGGGCGCTGCGCGCCCCGCATTCAAGCGACCGCGAGCAGCCGTTCCCTGCCCTCGCGTGCGGACGCACCGTGCGCGCTCAGCGCCTGCCAGCGCAGCTTGGGAAACACGTCCTCGCCGAGCGCGCTCTGCATCGACAGATTGCGCACCTCGACGCCGCGCCGCGCGAGCAGACCCGCCGCGCCGCGAAACGACGGCTCGATGATGTCGCGGAAATCCTCGTCGAGATGACTCGGCTGCATGTTCGCCGCCGACTCGTAGAAGCGCGGCGTGAGCGCCGCGTTGGCGAGATCGACGCCGTGCAGCAGGATGCGGCGAAAGCCGAGCGCCGCCAGCACCTGCAGACCCGTGTACGCGACAGTGCAGCCGTCGAACACGCCACGCCGCAGATCGAGGCTGAAGCCCAGCGTCTGCGGCGCGTCGAACAGCGCGAGCGCGCGTTCGTCGTAGGCCGTGCGCAGCGCGTTCTTCTCGACGGCGCGGCGGCCGGCGGGAAACAGCATGTCGTCGACGAGAAACACGCGGCAGCGCAGACGCTCCACGCCGAAGCGCTGCACGATATGCCAGAGCACGACCGGCGTGGCGAACAGCGTGAGCGGCTCGCGAATCACGCGCTCGACGAGATCGGCGCGTTGCCGCGCGAAGCCCGTATCGACGATGCAGTAGTAGTCGAAGCGCACGCCCGCGCGCTCCTGCAGCGCGATGGCGCCGTTCACGCCCATCACGCGCGGCATGGCGAGCGCGCGGTAATCGATCTCGTTGATCGACGGACCGGTGGCGATCAGATGGCATTCGCGCGCGTCGGGCAGCGGCACCGCCGCCGTGCCGTTCACGCAGGGCAGACTGTGCTCGCCGATACGCATGCCGGTGAGCCGCCCCGTTGCGTCGCGTTCGAGCGTGACGCCGTGCGCGATGCGTTCGTTATGACGCCACGCGCGCGAGTGCGTGTGGCGATAAAGCAGCTTGAAGAAGGTGTTGAGGGCGCGGCGCACCGGCGAGGCCGCAGCGGGCCGCGCGGTGTGTGGCTGCGCGGGTGCGTGCTTCGAATTCGCGGCATTCGCGGCGCTCGCGGCGTCCGCCGCGCTCGACTGTCGCTCCGCATCGACGCCAGCGCGCGACGAGCGGATGGCGTTGCATTCGGAGACCATCGCTAATCCTCGATTGAGACGAAACCCAAGGCTTCGCGCATAAAGGAAGGAAGGGCGAGTCTACGTTTTGCTTTCGTTACGTTGGTTACAAAAAGTAGGGAAAACTATTACGAGCGCTTACGAGAACGGAAATTTTTTGACAATTCCGCTTCAGCGTCGCACACGTAACGAAGCTGGAAATACGCAACAATTTGCGCAATCTACACGCTCTGCAAACTCCTTACCTGATCCCCTTGATCGAGTGCAAAGCCTGTAATGATTGGGCTTCGGCGATCACGCGTCACGGTCTGCATCCTTTCATTGCACCATCAAAGCCGAGACGATTGTTGCAGATTCGTAATTTTGAAAGCCGTGCGGCGAGCTAGATTGGAGTCGTCCATTCATCCAGCGAAGGAGATTCCGAATGAACACGAAGACGAAGCTGATTGCCGCATTGGGTGCAGGTGCAACGATCCTCGCCGTATCGCAGACCGCGATGGCCGGCGTCTCCGTGGGCCTCGCCATCGGCGCGCCGGCGCCCGTGTACGCCGCGCCCGCGCCGGTCTATGCGCCGACCCATGTCGGCTGGCACGACGACCGCCGTTGGGACGACCGTCGCTGGGGCGATCGCCGTTGGGACGACCATCGCTGGCACGACCGTCACTGGGGCAGCGACCGCCGCGACGACTACGGCCACGACGACGGCTATCGCCGCTGGTAAGCGCGTTTCATCGCGTAGCTGATGCGCCGGGCCACGCGCTGCAATCCCCACACACGCTGCAATCGCTGCAAACGAAAACGCCTCGCGCATTGCGAGGCGTTTTCGTTGTGCGCAACGCGCGTCGGGCCTTCATGCCATGATGTGCGCGCCGCCGTCGATATACACGGTGTTGCCGGTCAGCCGCCGCGCGTAACGCGTCGCCAGATACGCGGTCGCGTAGCCCACATCCATGATGTCGACGAGTTCGCCGAGCGGCGCGCGCTCGACCGCTTCGGCCAGCATGCGGTCGAAATCGGGCAGCCCCGACGCCGCACGCGTCTTGAGCGGCCCCGGCGAAACCGCATGCACGCGGATGCCCAACGGACCGAGTTCGTACGCGAGATAGCGGCACGACGCTTCGAGCGCCGCCTTCACCGGCCCCATCAGGTTGTAATTCGGCACGACGCGATTCGCGCCGTCGTAGCTCATCGCGAACAGCGTGCCGCCGCGCGGCATCAGCGGCGCGGCGCGCTTCGCCATGCGGATGAAGGAGTGGCACGAGACGTCCATCGCATACGCGAAACCCTGCGCCGACGAATCGAGCAAGCCGCCTTGCAGATCGGCCTTCGGCGCGTAAGCGATGGAATGCAGCGCGATGTCGAGCGAGCCCCAGTGCTCGCGCACGGCGTCGAACACGGCGTCGAGTTGCGCGTCGTCTTCGACGTTGAGCGGGAGCAGCAGCGTCGCGCCGAGTTCCTGCGCGAGCGGTTCGACGTAGGGTTTCGCCTTGTCGTTGAGATAAGTGAGCGCGATCTCCGCGCCGAGTTCGGCGAACGCGCGCGCGCAGCCCCACGCGATCGATTCGGCGTTGGCCACGCCCGTCACGAGCGCGCGCATGCCGGCGAGCGGCCGGTCGGGAGGAGTGTGCATGACGGACCTCGCGAGTGATGTTGCGGTTGTCTCAGACGATTTCGCGCCCGGCCTCACGCGCGGCGCGTTTCGATACACGCGCCGCGCGTGATTGCGCTATCGCATTTCACGTTCTCGCACTTCAGTTCTCACACTTCGCGTTCGACTTCACTCGCCCGCAGGGCGCGCGGCACGGCGGCG
>NZ_JAAGPN010000351.1:0-234 GCF_017104805.1 Paraburkholderia sp. Ac-20347
TAAAAAAAAAAAAATCTGTAAACTCCGTATCGTCGGCTTCAGCCACTATGGACGTAACGCAACCTTACTTTCTCTCTAACTCCACCCTCGTTTCTGTCGTCCGCTCATAGTCTAGTCACCTCCCCTCCTCTTTCTCCACTTGCGCGTTTTTCCACTACACGATCTAGTCATTACCGCCCGTCCTCCCTCCTTTCTTGCCACCCGGCAACAGTTCTACTCATACGCTACGTGTCT
>NZ_JAAGPN010000352.1:0-6420 GCF_017104805.1 Paraburkholderia sp. Ac-20347
CGCGTCCGCGTCCTATCTGTCGGCGCCCGCCGCGTACCGGCGCAAATGGCGCGGCTCGCTCGGCGGCCAGGCGCGGCGCAAGATCGGCCTCGCGTGGTCGGGCCGCATCCAGAAGCAGGAAAACCGCGCGCTGCCGCTCGCCGCGCTCGATCCGCTCTTCGCGCTCGACGGCATCGACTGGATCGTGCTGCAGCCGAATCTGACCGCCGCCGAGCACGCCGCGCTCGACGCCCATCCGCGCGCGCGCACGATTCATCGACTCGGCGACAAACTCGCCGACTTTGCCGACACCGCCGCCGTGATCGAGCGTCTCGACGCCGTGGTGTCCATCGACACGTCGATCGCCCACCTCGCGGGCGCGCTGGGCGCGAAACTCTGGCTGATGCTGCCGTTCGCCGCCGACTGGCGCTGGTTCACGGGCACCGACACGAGCCCGTGGTATCCGCGCGCGCGCCTCGTACGCCAGCCGCATCCGGGCGACTGGGACGCGGTCGTCGCGCACATCGCTCGGGCATTGCGCGAAGGCTGACGTCGCTCACGCCGCGCACATCACACGCCGCGCAGGCAATAAAAAACCCCGCATCCGCGGGGTTTTTTCGTTGGCGCTGTCGGCGCGTGATGTCTGCGACGTCAAACCGCCTTGTACTGATTGCGCGCTTCCGGCGTGCGATAGAGCACGAGCGTGGCGATCAGCCCGCAAATGCCCGCGACGCCCATCCACGCACCCGGCGCGGCCTTGTTGCCGCTCACGTGAATCAGATAGGTCGAGATCGCGGGCGTGAAACCGCCGATCGTCGTCGCGAGACTGTAGGCAAGCGAGAAGCCGGCCGTGCGCACGTCGGCGGGCATCACTTCGGTCAGCGCCACGACCATCGCGCCGTTATAGCAGCCGTAGAGGAACGAGAGCCACAGCTCGACCGTCAGCAGGCGGCCAAACGACGGATCGGCGACGAGCCATTGCACGGTCGGATAGGCGGTGAGGATCGTCAGAACGGTGAAGGTCAGCAGCACTGGACGACGGCCGACGCGGTCCGAAATCGCGCCCGAGACCGGCAGCCAGAACAGATTCGACAAGCCGATGCAGACGGTCACGACGAGCGTGTCGAGTTCGCCGAGCTTGAGCACTTCCTTGCCGAACGTCGGCGTATAGGCAGTGATCATGTAGAACGAGACCGTGGTCATGATGACCATGCCCATGCCGCCGAGCACGATGTTCCAGTTCTGCACCATCGACGCCATGATTTCGCTGATCGACGGACGATGCTTCTTCTTCGCGAATTCTTCGGTTTCCTGCAGCGAGCGGCGGATGATGAACAGGAACGGCACGATGAGGCAGCCGATGATGAAGGGCACGCGCCAGCCCCACGCCGTCATCTCCTCGACCGGCAGAATGCGATGCAGCAGCACACCGAGCAGCGCCGCGAACACCACGGCCACCTGCTGGCTGCCCGACTGCCACGACACGTAAAAGCCCTTGTTGCCCTTCGTCGCGATCTCGGACAGATAGACCGACACGCCGCCCAGTTCCACGCCCGCCGAGAAACCCTGCAGCAGACGTCCGAGCAGCACGAGCATCGGCGCGAGGAAACCGATCGTCGCGTAGCCCGGTACGACGGCGACCGCGAGCGTGCCGAGCGCCATCAGGCCGAGCGTGAGGATCAGGCCTTTGCGGCGGCCATGATGGTCGATGTAGGCGCCGAGGATGATCGCGCCGAGCGGCCGCACCAGAAAGCCCGCGCCGAACACGGACAGGGAGAGCATCAGCGAGGCGAAGGCGTTGTCGCTGGGGAAATAGGTCCGGGCGATCGCCGAAGCGTAATAGCCGTAGACCATGAAATCGTACATTTCCAGGAAGTTGCCGCTCGTTACGCGGAAAACAGTCCGGACTTTCGATTCGCTCGGTGCTGCGTGGGACGCGGTAGACATGACGTTCTCTGGTGGAGACAGCCGGAGGGTGGCCAGGACTGTGGCCATCGCCCGACTCAAAATCGGCCGCAACGTTCGGCCACAGCGCCCGGCGCGATCGCCTGTCATCGTGCGACGTTGAACACGCCAACGCGCGCGCGGGCGCGCCCGGCGGGCGCTCATTATCCGGCTGGCCCGGATCGCCATGTATCGGGGAAAACCTTACAACCGACGATCAACGTCCGTCATCGTCGCGCATTTCTTTCTAAATCCATTCGATTATTTCATTATGCTTTCGTGCTGATGCGCGCACTTTGCGGACGGCTGCCGCTGGCCTATCGTGCACAATACTGAGCCGATCCGGACTTTCGTCGGCAATGCGAACCGGGCCGCCCCTTCGCACCTGCCGACCACCGCCACGCATGCCCATCGCCGCTTCCCTGCTCCTGCGCCCGGCCACCGCCGCCGACGCCGACCTTCTTGCCGCCATGCATGCCGCCAGCTGGCAGGCGACCTATCGCGGCTTGCTGCCCGCCGCCTTTCTCGATCGCGAAGTCGGCGCCGAACGCGCCGCGTACTGGCGCGCGCGCATGGAAGCGCCCGGCGCGGATCGCCGCCTCGTGCTGATCGCCGAGATCGCCGCAGTCGACGTCGCGCTCAACCCGGCGGCCGAGGATGCTCCGCGCACAGCCGCCGGCTTCGTCTGCGTCGAGCGTCAGCCCGACTCGCCCTGGGGCGTGCTGCTCGACAATCTGCATGCACTGCCCGCGCATCAAGGCATCGGCGTGGGCAAGACGCTCATGGAGGCGGCCCAGCGCTGGGCGCGCGGACAAGGCGAATCGCAGCTCTATCTCTATGTGCTCGACGGCAATACGCCCGCGATCGCGTTTTATGAGCGCCAGGGCTGGGAGTACTCGGGCGCCGAACCCGACCAGATGGGCGGCGTCGACATTACGGCGCTGCGCTACGTCTATCGCCTCGACGCGCGCGAATAGTACGCGTCCGATCCTCGCCTTTTTTCAGACCTATCCGATAGACCCGAGACAGAGTCGCTCGCATCATTAAAAAGAATTGATTTCTTTAATGCGGCGCGCCATTGACCAGCTGATCGCGCGCTCGATCCATCACGGCATGCCTGCACCTGCCTTGCCGATGCAGCGAGAGACTCATGTCAACTTATCCATTAGTTCAGGTGGAAGGCGCGCTGGCCATGCCGCATATGCGCCCGCTCAACCGCGTCCCGCCGCCGTTTGGCCGCGAATGGGCGCTGATTCCGCCGCACTTCAGCCTGCGCACCGAACTCCACGCGCTTTACGCCGCCCTGCTGCGCACGGCCTGCCTGAGCGCCGAGGCGTTCCGCAAGGTCTGTCGGTGGGAAACCGGGCTGCGCACGCGTAGCGAAACGCATCGTCCTGCCGCCGCGCCGGTTGGCGCAACGTTGAATGTCGCGCAGGCCCAGCAGGCTGCCGCAGCCGCGTTGCAGCGCAAGACGGCTGGCGCTTCGCCCGCTGCAGCTGCGTCGCCGCTCGCGCCTCTCGAGCGTACGCCGCCGCGCAATCACAAGCTCACGGCCACCGCTGTCGGCATTGGCGGCGCGGCTGTGCTGGCGTGGATCGTCGCCAGCCATACGCAGCCTGGCGACAGCCGCAGCGCGTCGAAGGCAAGCGCCGATGTGCCAGCGAGCGTGCCCACGAACGCAGCCACCCATGCCCCGGCGAACGCGCCGGTCAATCACGGCGCGTCGGCGTCGCAACGGCTGGCCGAAGCGCGGGCGTCGCACGAGCTCAGTTATTCGGGCAGCGTCACCGCGAGCGCGCCGACGGTCGCCGCTCCGGTCAAGAGTTCAGCACCCAACACAGCGGACAAAACCGTAGCGGCCAGCGCGATCGTCGTTGCGCGGCAGCCCGATGCGGTGGTCGCGCCTTCGAAGGCAACGTCGGCGCCATCAGCTGCACCTGCTCCGCTCATCGCCGCGCGGCCAGCAGAGCCGATGCGCCCGTCCAGGGCCGCGAGCGTGCGCGTCGAACGGCACGACTACGCGGCGCAGACCAATCCGAACACCCCTTTGCGCGCCACGCTCACGCGCAAAGCCGAGCCGGCCAGCCGCGCCTCATCGACAAACAAAGCGCGTCACGTGCCGCTCGAATCGCGCGCGCGCTCCGCACGCGGCGACACCGGCCGCCACGTCGCGCATGAGTTCGCGCCGCTGCGCAGCGAGCCACTCGCCACGACGCGCCGCGCGCATGGAGCCTATTCCACGGCTGAGGCTTATTCTGCGCGTCAGCCGAGCGTTGAAGCGGCGAACGACTACGCGTCGATCACGACCTACGCCGTCACGCACGCCGCGCCGGCCAGCCGCGCATCGGCGCCCGTCGACAACACGGAATGGGTCAATCACGTTTCGCAGCGTCGCGTGACCGAGGTGCCGGAGCGCTTCTCGAAATAACGCCCAAATCACGCTGCACGACTCAGACGTCCGAAAAAAAGCCCGGCAATCTGCCGGGCTTTTTGCTCTTTGCGCTTTGCGCTTGTCATTTCGCGCCTCGCGCCTCGCGCCCTCCCGCGCCGCGCGTTATCGCCGCGATCCGGGCAAACCCATCTCGGTTTCGCGCTGCAACTGATCGACCTGATTCTGCAGCGTGCGCAACTGCACTTGCGCCTGCACCTTCTGCGCGTTGAGCGTCCGCGCGTCGACCTGCATCTGACGCTGATAATCGTCCACGCGCGCCTGCTGCGTGCGCGCCACGTCGAGGTCCGCCTGCAGACGGCGCGCGCGATCTTCGTTAATGGCGATCACACGTTCGATGAACGCCTTCTGCGCCTCCAGTTGCGTGCGGCGGATTTCCACGTCCGACAGCCGCTGCGTCTGCTGCGCGAAGTTGGCGTAGATGGCCTCCGCACGCGTTTCGTCCTGCGAACGGATCACGCGCCAGAAATGCTTGTCCTGAAACAGCACGATGTAATACGTCATCTCGGGCGGATAGAAAAACAGGCTCGCACCGTAGCTGGCGTTGTAGGTCGTGCGCATTTCCACGAGTTGCTGATCGTGGATGAGCTGCATCAGCGTGGCGACGTCGCCCTGCGTGGCGCCGAGCGTGGCCTGATCGTCCACGATATCGGCGCGCGGCGACGTGCCGGCCGGTTGGGGTGTCAGGCTGTCGAGCGACGGCCGGCTGCCGGCGACCGGCATGGCCTCGCTCGCGGGCGCGCCGGCCCATGCGGCCGCGCCATGCTGCATCAACAGGATGGCTGCGGCCCCCAACAAGGCGCGGCGCACGGGAAGGGTTTGCTTCATGACTGCCTGTTCCGTTGTCGATTCCGAGTAACCGCTTATTATCGCTGCCCGAAAATCTCAAAAACGGCAATAAATTCGGATAACCGAAGAATCCATCCGACGCTTATCCGATATCACTGACTCCCGGCCAGGAATTCGGGGCCAAGGCGCAGGAATGCGCAAAAAAAAAAGGGCGAATGTCTCGCCCTTTTTTATTCAGTCGCGCCGAGCATTACACGCTCAACCGAAGCTCAACCGAAGCACATCAGAAGCGCGTCTCGCGCGCCGAGCGCAGGAACGCGTCGAGCAGCGGCGTGCAGTCGAGCAGTTCGGCGCCGCCCGCGCGATGGAACTCGGGGTGCCACTGCACGCCCACCACGAACGGCGCGCGGCGATAGCGCACCGCTTCGATCAGTCCGTCACCGGCCGACACGGCCTCGACCGTGAGATCGCGGCCCAGCGTGCGCACCGCCTGATGGTGAATCGAGTTCACGATGGCCTCGCGGCGGCCCGGGAACATGCTCGCGAGCGACGAGCCCTCGGGGAACGTGACCGCATGCCGATGCTGATCGTAGTGCTCGCTCACGTGCACGCCCGCCGTCGGCACATCGGTGGCGATGTCCTGATACAGCGTGCCGCCGAATGCCACGTTGATGAGCTGACAGCCGCGGCACACGCCGAGCACCGGCTTGCCCGACTCGATGAATTCGTGCAGCAGTTCCAGTTCGTACATGTCGCGCACGCGGTCGCCGGGCCACTCGGGGCGCGCGGCGCTTTCGGCGTAGGTCTGCGGCGAGACGTCGGCGCCGCCTTGCAGCAGCAGGCCGTCGAGATGCTTCGCGTAATCGCGCAAACGGATATTGCTCGGATGCAGCATGCCCTGGTGGCCGACCGTCGGAATCATGAAGACGATCACGTCGCGCGACATGGCCCAGTGCGCGATCGACTCTTCCAGATATTGCAGCGTCTTGCCGCGCAGCCCCTGCGCGCCCGGCTCGGGGTGAAAGATGCGCGCCGAGACGCCGATGCGCAGCGTGCGCTGTGTGATGCGCTGCCCAGCGCGGTCGAAAAGCTGCCGTGCACGCGCCGCGATGATGCGTCCGAGCACCGACCACGCCGAATCGCTCGGCCGCAGATAGCGCGGCGGATCGGGCGGCAGCGCACCCGGCGGCGGCGGATTCTGCGCGCTGAAATCGGGCGCCTGACCAAAGCCCGCGGGCGCGGCGCCGGGCCGTGCGCCC
>NZ_JAAGPN010000353.1:0-6504 GCF_017104805.1 Paraburkholderia sp. Ac-20347
TGAGCCGGTGCTGGCCGCCTACGCGGCGCGCGTCACGCACATGGGCGGGCCGGGCGCGGGGCAAACGACCAAACTCTGCAATCAGGCCATCGTGACCGCCACGGTCGCGGCGATCGCGGAAGCGGTGAGCCTCGCGCGCCGCAGCGGCATCGACGCCGCCAGGCTGCCCGATGCGCTCGCGGGCGGCTGGGCCGACTCCACGCTGCTGCGCACCTTCGTGCCGCGCATGACGCAGGACGGGCTCGCGCCGATCGGCGCCCTGAAAACGTTCCAGAAGGACGTCGATACGGTCGCCGACGCCGCGCGCGAAACCGGCACGCCGATGCCGGTCGCGGGCACGGTGCAGCAATTGCTGCGTCTGGCGGAAGCGATGGGGCTCGCGCAGGCCGACTTCTCCGGATTCGTCGACATTCTGCAGACGCCGCGTCAGGGCTGAACGCGGTGCGCTCGGGGCCGGATGGCGGGACGAATTCCGGCCGCAGCGCGCCCCGCTGCATCAATCTGCCACGAATTTCCCGTAATTTGCCGAGGCGCGGTCGTGTCGCCGGACAGGTGGCAGCCGCGCGCGAACTGGCATAACCTGCTAAAATTACAGGTTTTTCGTCGATCTACTTTCGGGACGCGCTGTGCTCTCTACCGCCAACATCACCATGCAATTCGGGCCGAAGCCCTTGTTCGAGAACATCTCGGTCAAATTCGGCGAAGGCAACCGCTATGGCCTGATCGGCGCGAACGGTTGCGGCAAGTCCACGTTCATGAAGATCCTCGGTGCCGACCTCGAGCAAAGCTCGGGCAACGTCATCCTGGAGCCGAACGTGCGCCTCGGCAAGCTGCGCCAGGATCAATTCGCGTACGAAGATGTGCGCGTGCTCGACGTCGTCATGATGGGCCACACCGAAATGTGGGCCGCGATGACCGAGCGCGACGCGATCTACGCGAACCCCGAAGCGACCGACGACGACTACATGAAGGCCGCCGACCTCGAGACCAAGTTCGCCGAGTACGACGGCTACACGGCCGAAGCGCGCGCGGGCGAACTGCTGCTGGGCATCGGCATCGACACGGAATTCCATCAGGGTCCGATGAGCGCCGTGGCGCCGGGCTGGAAGCTGCGCGTGCTGCTCGCCCAGGCGCTGTTCTCGAAGCCGGACGTGCTGCTGCTCGACGAACCGACCAACAACCTCGACATCAATTCGATCCGCTGGCTGGAAGATGTTCTGAACGAGTACAACTCGACCATGATCATCATTTCCCACGATCGACACTTCCTGAACCAGGTCTGCACGCACATGGCGGACATGGATTACGGCACGTTGAAGGTCTATCCGGGCAACTACGACGACTACATGCTGGCGTCGGCGCAGGCGCGCGAGCGTCAGGCCAATGCGAACGCGAAGGCGAAGGAACGCGTCGCCGACCTGCAGGACTTCGTGCGCCGCTTCTCTGCGAACAAGTCGAAGGCACGTCAGGCCACCAGCCGTCTGAAGATGATCGACAAGATCAAGATCGAGGAATTCAAGCCCTCGTCGCGTCAGAACCCGTTCATCCGCTTCGAGTTCGAGAAGAAGCTGCACAACATCGTCGTGGTCGCGGAAGAGATCACGAAGACCTACGAACGCCGCATCTTCAACAAATTCAACATCAGCGTGCAGCCGGGCGAGCGCATCGCGATCATCGGCGAAAACGGCGCGGGCAAGACCACGCTGCTGCGCTCGCTGCTGGGCAATGTGGCGGTCGACAACGGTTCGGTGAAGTGGGCCGAAAACGCGAACATCGGCTACATGCCGCAGGACACGTACGAAGAATTCCCGGCCGACGTCACGCTGATGGACTGGATCGACCAGTACCGCCAGGAAGGCGACGACGAGCAGTCGGTGCGCGGCACGCTGGGCCGTCTGCTGTTCAACGCCGACGACATCAGGAAGTCGGTCAAGGTGCTGTCGGGTGGCGAGAAGGGCCGCATGATCTGGGGCAAGCTGATGCTGGGCCGCCACAACGTGCTGCTGATGGACGAGCCGACCAACCACATGGACATGGAATCGATCGAGTCGCTGCAGATCGCGCTCGAAAAGTTCGAAGGCACGCTGATCTTCGTGTCGCACGACCGCGAATTCGTGAACGGCCTGGCGAATCGCATCATCGAAGTGAAGACCAACGGCACGATCAACGACTACAGCGGCAACTATGAGGACTTCCTGGCGAGCCAGGGTCTGCATTGAGCGCAGTTTGCTGATAGTTGTATGAAGTGAGACGGGCGACGCGTAAAGCGTCGCCCGTTTTGTTTTGGTGGCCCGCCAGGGCGCGGATTAGTCCGTGTGGCGCAGGGCGTCGCCGACACTTTACGTAACCGTCAGCCACGCTAGAATGCAGCGTTGCCGTTGCGCGGGCCTCGACGCCCGCGCGCCCAACGGACGCACGGCAAAAACACCAACAGACATGGAGACAGGAGCACATCGCATGAACAATTACGCCCAGCTCTACATCAACGGCCAATGGGTCGCGCCGCATGGCAAAGGCACGATCGACGTCTTCGACTCGGGCACGGAGGCCGTGATGGGCCGCATTCCCGAGGGCGTCGAAGCCGATGCCGAAGCGGCCATCGCCGCCGCGCGCGCCGCATTCGACACCTGGTCCGCGACACCCGCCGCCGAGCGCGGCGCCTATCTGCAAAAGATCGCCGACAACCTCAAGGCCCGCACCGACGAACTCGCGCAACTGATCGCCGGCGAAGTCGGCATGCCGCTCAAGCTCGCGCGCGCGATTCAGGTCGGCGGTCCGGTCTACAACTGGGGCGCCTACGCGAAGCTCGCGAGCGAGTTCCAGTACGAGGAGCGCGTCGGCAATTCGCTGGTCGTGCGCGAGCCGGTCGGCGTGGTCGCGGCGATCACGCCCTGGAACTACCCGCTGAACCAGATCACGCTCAAGGTCGCCGCCGCGCTCGCCGCAGGCTGCACCGTCGTGCTCAAGCCGTCCGAAATCGCGCCGCTCAATGCGTTCGTGCTCGCCGAGGCCATTCACGCGGCGGGCCTGCCTGCCGGCGTGTTCAATCTCGTGACGGGCTACGGCCCGGTCGTCGGCGAGCTGCTTGCGCGCCATCCGCAGGTCGACATGGTGTCGTTCACGGGTTCCACGCGCGCGGGCAAGCGTGTCTCGGAAGTGGCGTCGGCGACGGTCAAGCGCGTGGCGCTCGAACTCGGCGGCAAGTCGGCCTCGGTCCTGCTCGACGACGCCGATTTCGCGGCGGCCGTCAAAGGCACCGTCGGCGCGTGCTTCCTGAACTCGGGGCAGACCTGCTCGGCGCACACGCGCATGATCGTGCCGGAATCGCGCTATGAAGAAGCGCGCGCGCTCGCGAAAGAAGCGGTCGAAGCCTACACGGTCGGCGATCCGCGCGACGAAAAGGCGAAGCTCGGCCCGCTCGCCTCGAAGGTGCAGCAGGAGCGTGTGCAGCACTACATCGAACGCGGCATCGCGGATGGCGCCGAACTCGTGACCGGCGGCGCGGGCCTGCCCGAAGGCGTAACGCAGGGCTTCTTCGTGAAGCCGACCGTGTTCGGCCGCGTGCCGCGCGACGCCGCCATCGCGCAGGAGGAAATCTTCGGCCCGGTGTTGACGATCCTCACGGCCAAGGACGAGGACGACGCCGTCGCCATCGCCAACGACTCGCTCTACGGTCTCGGCGGCGCGGTCTGGGCGGGCAGCGACGAGCGCGCGATGCGCGTGGCGCGACGTATCCGCACAGGTCAGATCGACATCAACGGCGGCGCGTGGAACATGGCCGCGCCGTTCGGCGGCTACAAGCAGTCGGGCCACGGTCGCGAGAACGGCGTCTACGGTCTGGAGGAGTACCTGGAATACAAAGCGATGCAGTTCAAAGTGCCGAAAGCCTGATCTGTAGGCGCTTTTGCGCCTTGCAAATGTTTCGGCGTGACGTGTTGATGTGAATCATCCATGCGGGGTTCTTCATAAGACCCCGCATTTTTCATTGATCAATCGCAATGTGATCTGTGGGCGGCGCGCGACCATTGTCGTTTTGTCATCGACAACGCAAAGCGGGTCACCATGTTTCCTACTCATTCGTTCTCGCCGCTCGTCATCCGCGGGCGTCAACTGCTGCCGGTCGTACAAGGCGGCATGGGCGTCGGCATTTCGGCTCACCGGCTTGCGGGCAGCGTCGCGCGCGAAGGCGCGCTCGGCACCATCGCGAGCATCGACCTGCGCCATCATCACGCCGACCTCGCCGATGAATGCCGCGAAGATCACTCGCACGAGACGCTCGCTCGCGCGAACCTGATCGCACTTGGGCGCGAAATCGCCGCCGCGCGCCAACTGGCCGGCGGCAACGGCATGATCGCCGTGAACGTCATGAAGGCCGTGAGCGCGCACGCCGACTACGTCCGCACGGCCTGCGAAGAAGGCGCCGACGCCATCGTCATGGGCGCCGGTCTGCCG
Source organism: Paraburkholderia sp. Ac-20347 (assembly GCF_017104805.1). Taxonomy (NCBI): domain Bacteria; kingdom Pseudomonadati; phylum Pseudomonadota; class Betaproteobacteria; order Burkholderiales; family Burkholderiaceae; genus Paraburkholderia; species Paraburkholderia sp. Ac-20347. The sequence continues at coordinate 4,453 of NZ_JAAGPN010000353.1, forward strand.
CTCGATCTGCCCGATATGACCGCCGGTGTCGATATCGCGCTCGTGCCGATTCTTTCGGACGCGCGCGGCGTCGCGTTGGTGCTCAAGAAGTGGGCGAAGAAGGGGCGTCTGCCCGACGCCATCGTGCTTGAACATCCGGCGCACGCGGGCGGCCATCTCGGCGTGACCGATATCGCCGACATGGACAACGAGCGTTTCGCGTTCGACCGCATCTTCGCCGATCTCGACGAGGTCTACTCCTCGCTCGGCATCACGCGCCGCGACGTGCCGCTGATCGTCGCGGGCGGCATCAACAGCCACGAAGCCGTGCGCAAGTGGCTGGAGGCGGGCGCCAACGGCGTGCAGGTCGGCACGCCGTTCGCCGTGACCGAGGAAGGCGACGCGCACCCGAACTTCAAGCGCGTGCTGGCCGACGCCACGCCCGAAGACATCGTCGAATTCGTCAGCGTGACGGGGTTGCCTGCGCGCGCCGTGAAGACGCCGTGGCTCGATCGTTACCTGCGCAACGAATCGCGCATCCGCGCGAAAATCGGCTCGATCAAGCTGGCTTGCCCGACCGGGCTCGACTGCCTGTCGATGTGCGGCTTGCGCGACGGTATAGAGAAGTTCGGTCATTTCTGCATCGACACGCGTCTTGCGGCGGCTTTGCGCGGCGACGTGTCGAACGGGCTGTTCTTCCGCGGGCGTGAGTCGTTGCCGTTCGGCAATGCGATCCGCAGTGTGCGCGATCTGCTGGAACTGCTTTTGACGGGGGTTTCGCGGCCGGCGGTCACCAAACGGGCCGCTTTTGCGCTGAGCTGAAAGCGAAAGCTGAGCGCCGGGAGTTGACGCCCGGCGCACGCCCGGTGCGCACCTCGCACAAGGAAAAAACGCCGGTTCGTCCGGCGTTTTTCATGCGTGCGGCGTCAGGCGTTCTTCTTCTGGAAGCGCATGGCCGTGCCTTCGCGCTCGATGCGCGTCCAGATGGCGCGCTTTTCCTCGTCGCTGAGGAACACCCAGTTGGAGACTTCCATCGCGGTGCGGCCGCAGCCTTTGCAGATGTCGTCGAAGAGCGTCGAGCACACGCCGATGCACGGGCTGTCGGGGAGGTCGTGAAGATTGGAAGCCATGGAATATCTTGGGGCGCGATGACCGGCGCGTGGCCGTGCCGGTCGGGACCAGAAACCCCGCTATGTTAACCGATCCGGCCAGGTGCGGCCCGACGCCACGGCAGGCGCCGCCGCTCGCAGTCAGCGCGCAATGCTGTAGCCGATCCGCGCAACCCAGTGCTGGCGCTGGTTGTAGTCGAGCAGATCCTCGCCGTAACCGTTGAAATAGCCGACCCACAGATAGCCGCCCCATTTGCTGCCGAGCAGGCGCGCGAGCGGATAGGTGAGCTGGGTGTCGACGCTGCCGTACCAGTGCTTCGTGCCCTTGCGCAGCGTCGTGGCGAGCTGCCAGCCGTCCGGGCTGCCGTACTTGATCAGCAGGTCCATGTAGCCGCGGTAATCGGCGATGTCCTCGTTGTCCGATTTGCTGAGGTAGTAGTACAACTTCGGCGAAACCGTCACGTGGTAGTCGTCCACGTTGCCGAACTCCCACGTGGGCCGCACGAACACGATGTTGATGCCGCGCGACTCCGGGCCCGCCTGGCCATTCGACTCGTGACCGACGCCCGCCGCGATGCCCATGCGGGTGAACCAGTCGCTCTTCCAGCCGGTATCAGGGATGTAATAGAACAGTTGCGGCATGTAGCTCGTGTCGCGGAACGGCGCCGAGGTCGCGCTCAGATCCCAGATCGAGGTCTGCGTGTAAGCGAAATAAAGGTTGTCGAAGAGGGCTTTCGAGCGGAGGTCATCCGGCATGATGATCCGGTACTTGAAGCTGAGCTGGAAGCGCGCGGTCGTGTCGCCGTTCTTGCCCACGGCGACGTACATCGGCTCGTAGTAGGACAGGCGCGCGAGCGTGCTGCGGCCCGTGGTGGCGAGCGAGTCGGCGGCGGGCGCGATGGCGCTGTCGGCGCCCGTGGCTTCGATGGCGGCAACTTGCGCGGGCGAGGTCGCGGCGCTCTCG
>NZ_JAAGPN010000354.1:0-233 GCF_017104805.1 Paraburkholderia sp. Ac-20347
AGAGAACACCACTAGAACGAGCTAACACTACTCATAAGTTACTTATGACACTGACTGTGTGTAGAACGCGCACACGAACAAATGTATACACATAACCATAGTATGTGGCACTACACAGAGTTACTATCGTCGACCTTTAACTGAGATGATTTACAGATTTAGTAGTGCCAGATTGATTGATTATTGTTTAACTATTTGAGCGTCATACCAAGCTCTAATTTTTTTTTTTTTTT